>CATLIP010000277.1 GCA_949957035.1 uncultured Lachnospiraceae bacterium | reverse complement strand
GATTAGGGAGGATTTTGAATGTTTTTAGGATTGTGGGAGCACGAAGTGCGGAATGAATCGTAAGGTGATAATGTTGTTAGAAATTGCAATCTGTGATGATGAGCCGGTAATGCAAAAAGAGATTTCCGACCATTTTTCAAAATACATGGCCAAAAGACAGGACATGGATTATCACATCAGCAGCTTTGAAAGCGGAAATCAGCTCCTTGGGAGTGAACAGGAATATGACTTGATTTTCTTAGATATCCAGATGGAAGGTCTCGACGGCATGGAGACAGCAAGAAGGCTTAGATTGCAGGGGAGCTGCAGTCAGTTGGTCTTTGTGACCGTATTAAAAGAGTGCGTGTTTGATGCTTTTGAGGTGGAGGCCTGTGATTACCTCATAAAACCGCTGGATACCAGACATTTTAGGCGAACGCTGGACCGGGCGTTTCGTTCTATCAGACTGAAGCCGGAGGAAAAGCTTTTGGTGAAGAGGGGGAATCAAAGTCAGGTAATCTTATTGTCTGATAGTGTGTACTGCGAGGTACAGGGACGAAAAATTTATATTCACCAGAAAAACGGCGAAGTGATTGACTATTATGACCGGATGGAGAACCTGAAAAGTCATGTAGACGGTCGGTTCTTCCAATGCCATAGGAGCTATCTGGTGAACCTTGACTATGTAAGGGGCTGCGAGGCAGGACAGGTATTGCTGCCAGAAGGAGAGAAGATTCCTGTGTCAAGGCTTAGGGAGCGGGAACTGACGCAGGCGCTTCTGTGTCATATGAAAGAAAGAAGGGGAGCCGAAAGGCACAAAGAGCGCCCATGAGCATAAGCGATACCGGCTCATGGCAATATCAGCTTGGAGGAGGTCGGATATGGATTGGTTCAGTTATTTGCTTGTTGTCCTTACGCTTACCGGATTAAGTATTGCGCATATCGTTTTTATCGCCGGCATTACCGGGAAAGGATGGAGAGTTTGGCAGATGGCTGTTTATTTTTTCATGCTCTGCATAATTCAGAAGATTTGCGTGGTGTTGAATTTTCTTGATTTCATTTCGGTTTGCGCAGAAATAACGGCATTATATGGAATGAGCCGATGGGCGCTTAGGAATCGCCCTTCCGTGTCCTTTGTGGCGTCTGTCCTGGCCGTTTATGTCACACAGCTTTCGTTCGGGATTATGAATGCTGTGGAAGTCTTGCTGATGCCGCCGTCCATAAGAGGTTCGCTGTTATATCTGCTCATTATTCTGGCCACTGCCGCTACATTTATGCTGAGCGCCTTCTGTTATGCATTTATCCGGAAGTTCTTATCACTGGAAGAAGAAAGCTCCTACATCTGGCTTCTGTTGTTATCCGGTCTGTTTTTCTGTGCGGCTGAATTTTACATTATGCAGAATTCCTATGTCCATGTGAATTTTCATGAGCCGGGAAAGCATTTGCTGCTGCTTATGCTGCAAGTCATGGGGCTTAGCGCGCTCTGCTGTACCCTGTATGCCTATGGAAGGGCGTGTTGTGAGCTAAAGACCAAGGCGAAACTTGCTTCTTTATCCCAGGCGGCCCAGGCTCAAAAAAATTATATTGCAGAGGCGCAGATGCGGTATGGAAAGACGCGCTCGTTCCGCCATGACATCAAGAATCATTTATCTGTTTTGGGCAATCTGCTGAATACGGGGCAGACTGAGGAGGCGAAAGATTATCTGGAGAAACTGGAATATAAGACAGCCGAATTATCTTTCCTATACCAGACGGGCAATCCTGTTGTGGATGTGCTGCTGGGGGAGAAGATGGAGCTGGCAAGGCTAAAGGGGATTGAGACGGCAGTTTCCGTTATCCTGCCAAGGACCTGCGGGATTGATGACTTTGACCTGTGTGTGATATTTGCAAATGCGCTGGATAATGCGTTAGAGGCGTGTTCTGCCCTTGGTGATGCCAGGAAAATGATGACAGTAAGAGGGGAGGGACAGGGAGACTATTATATGCTGGAATTTGATAATAGCTGCGCCGCAGGAACGGCAGTGGAGGAAGGAATTGGTCTTTCCAATGTAAGGGCAGTGGCAGAAAAATATCATGGCGCAATGCTGACGGAGTATGGAAACCAGCGGTTCCGGCTGAATGTGCTGCTGAATTTGTCACTGGTTGAGGGCGGCAGGTATCAGAATGTGCAATCCAAAGTATGAGCAGGTATCAGAATGTGCAATCCAATGTATGAGCTGCATTCTGATACATCAAAACGACAGGTCATGCCAAATCCATTGCAATCCTGTGAGAACGGGGTAAAATGGCATTGTAAGCAGATGAGTTGACAAGAATAGGAGGGAGAATATGGGACCGATTTCAAGAGTGAATGCCAGGCCGATAGATCCGTATTTGCAGTGGAGAGAAAGGCTGGAAGAGAAGAAGGCTGGTTTTTCCAAAGGGGCCGGGAATGTTCCGGGACAGCGTACAAGAGATGAATATGTTCCGGGACCAGACAGAACTCCGGAATCCGGAAAACTTCCGGAAAGTGGGGAAGAGCCGGATAAGGCTGCAAAGAAGGCGGACGGGATGGAACCGGATAAGGCTGCAAAGAAAGCGGACGGGAAGAAGACGGAAAGGTACATGGGAAGCACAGATAAGGTTGACCGTGAGATTGAGAAGCTAAAGAAGCGCAAAAGTGAGCTGGAAGGGCAGCTTAGGATGGAACAGGACGAAAGCAAGGTTCAGAGTTTAGAGCGGGAGCTTGCACAGGTGGAAAGAGAACTGAGCCAGAAAGACAACGACGGGTATAGGCGCCGGCATATGGTGATGACGAAGATGTGACCGGTTGGATAAGCGTGGGGTGTTGCAAAATGCGGCTTATATAGAGCTATTTTGCAGCACCCCTCTTTTGATAGATGAAAGGATTTTACTTCAAGTAAAAATGCGGTATAATGAATTTATTCATTGTGCTAGGGGGAAAGAAAAATGGCGGAATTAACATCTATGAGGAACATTGGCAAGGAGATGGCAAAGAAGCTGACATCGGTCGGAATTGATTCTCCTGAGAAACTGGCTGAGTCGGGTGCAAAACAGGCATTTTTGAAGCTGAAAATGGCATACCCGAACGTATGCCTGGTACATCTCTATGCGCTTGAGGGGGCAGTTGAGAATATAGAATTTAACAGCCTTTCGGAAGAGAAGAAAAAAGAGTTGAAGGAGTTCAGCGAATTTTTAAAGGGATAGCCGCAAAAGGACAGCTATCCTTCAAAAGAACATCTTACGGCAAGGATTTCAATTCCTAAAAT
>CATLIP010000276.1 GCA_949957035.1 uncultured Lachnospiraceae bacterium | reverse complement strand
GTGTCCCCGCCTTTTTGTCAGCCATTCCTCAATGACCTCCATATCCTCCACCGCCTCCGGCAGCATCAGCTCGGCAGGAATATAAGGCGTTCCTGCATAAAACTGTTTGATAAAGCTGGATAAAATCTCACTCTCCTTCTCACCCTTCACGATTTTAAGATAGAAGTGATCCCTTCCAATCAGACGGCCGCCACGAATGAAGAATACCTGAACTACCGCATCCTCCTCCTCGACTGCAGCCGCAAGGATATCCCGATCGTCGCCCGCCGTGTCTGTAATCTTCTGCTTCTGGGCAATCTTGCGCACACTTAAGAGCAGTTCGCGGTACTCAATCGCCTTCTCAAACTCCATGGCCTCTGACGCCTCCTGCATCTTCCCCTCCAGCTCTTTTAAAATAATATCATAATTTCCGTTCAGGAAATGTACCACCTCATGAATGGACTGACGGTAATCCTCCTGAGAAATATACCCCTGGCAGGGCGCCTTGCACTGATGAATGTGGTAATTCAGACAGGGCCTTTCCTTCCCAATATCCTTAGGCAGCTTCCTGTTGCAGCTTCGGATGCTGTACAGCTTGCGAATTAACTCTATGGTATCCTTCACAGCCCCTGCGCTGGTGTAGGGCCCAAAATATTTGGCTTTGTCCTTTGCCATCATTCTCGCCAGCATAATCCGTGGAAAGGGCTCGTCTACCGTCACCTTGATAAACGGATAACTCTTATCATCCATCAGCATCGTGTTATATTTGGGCCGGTGCTCTTTAATCAGATTGCACTCCAACACTAACGCCTCAAGTTCAGAGTCTGTAACGATATACTCAAAACGGACAATATGAGTCACCATCTGCTCAATCTTAACGCCCTTATTGCGGCTGCTCTGAAAATACTGGCGGACCCTGTTCTTCAGACTAATCGCCTTTCCCACATAGATGATGTCGTCCCTTTCATCATGCATAATATATACGCCAGGTTTGCCTGGCAGCTTCTTCAATTCCTCCTGAATATCAAACATGAGAACTCCTTATCATTTCATAATTTTGCAGAAAGCTTCTGACGCATAAAAGCCCGGAATGGTGAGATTCCGGGGCTTTTTATTATTTTTCATTGGTTTATACCGGATTCATAGCAATCCGTTCTTCTGTCTTTTCCTTCTTGTCTTCCGGATTGATTCCTTCTACTTCGTGGAAAATCTCCATGAATTCTTTTCCGGTGATGGTTTCCTTCTCAATCAAGAATGCTGCAATCTTATCCAATGCCTTCCTGTGGCCAGAAAGGAGTTTCTTAGCCGACTCGTAGGAATCCTTCAGAAGCTTCATCACTTCCTTATCAATCTCAGAAGCCGTCTTCTGTCCGCAGTTGGATACTGCCCTTCCGTCCAGATAACGGTTCTGAATAGATTCAAGGCCGATTAACCCGAACTTCTCGCTCATACCGTACTGGGTCACCATTGCACGCGCCACTTTGGTAGCTTTCTCAATGTCATTGGAGGCGCCTGTGGTCACGGTGTCAAAAACAATCTCCTCCGCAGCCCGCCCTGCCAATAAGCCTACTAGCATTGCGTCTAACTCCTTCTTGGTATTCAAAAACTTTTCTTCCTCAGGAGTCTGCATCACATATCCCAGAGCGCCCATGGTTCGCGGCACAATGGTAATCTTCTGTACCGGCTCTGCATCCTTCTGCAATGCGCTCACCAGTGCATGGCCCACCTCATGATAGGAAACAATACGTCTCTCCTCCTGGCTCATGATGCGGTCCTTCTTCTCTTTTCCTACTAATACTACCTCCACAGCCTCAAACAAATCCGCCTGGGATACTGCAGTTCTTCCGTTCTTAACTGCATTAATCGCCGCCTCATTAATCATATTGGCAAGGTCTGAGCCTACGGCTCCGCTTGTAGCCAGTGCAATGGCCTCCAAATCCACCGTCTCATCCATGCGCACGTCCTTGGAATGTACTTTAAGGACGTCCACCCTGCCCTTAAGGTCCGGCTTCTCCACAATGATACGCCGGTCAAAACGTCCCGGACGAAGAAGGGCCGGGTCCAGTATCTCCGGTCTGTTGGTTGCCGCCAAAAGCACAAGTCCTTTATTGCTCTCAAAACCATCCATCTCCGCCAGAAGCTGGTTTAAGGTCTGCTCACGCTCGTCGTTGCTGTTCAACTGATTGTCACGGCTCTTTCCGATCGCGTCAATCTCGTCGATGAAAATGATACAAGGCGCCATCTGCTGTGCCTGCTTGAACAGGTCGCGGACTCTGGACGCACCTACGCCCACATACATTTCCACGAAGGCAGAGCCACTCAGAGAAAAGAAGGGCACCTTCGCCTCTCCGGCAACCGCCTTGGCAAGCAGGGTCTTACCAGTTCCCGGAGGCCCCACCAGAAGGGCTCCCTTGGGAAGCTTGGCGCCTACGCTGGTATATTTTCCAGGATTGTGGAGGAAATCCACAACCTCCTGTAAGGACTCCTTGGCTTCATCCTGACCTGCCACATCCTTGAAGGTAACGCCTGTCTGCTTCTCCACATACATCTTGGCATTGCTCTTGCCAATTCCCATCATTCCGCCGCCTTTTGCCATCTTTCGAGTCATCCAGACGAAAACGCCTACAAGCACCGCAATCGGCAAAAGCGTTAGCAAGGTCTGGGCCACGACGGCAGACGTGGTATCCGGAATCTGCTGGCTGAACTTCACTCCAGCCTTGTCAAGACGCTCTGGAAGGGACTCGTCACGGACCACTCCGGTATAGTATTCCTTGGCAATCTTCTGCCCCTTCTCCTTCTTCTCTGTAATCACGATTCGGGTGCTGTGGATCACCACTTCCTCTACCTTCTTATCGTCTACCATCTCAAGGAACTCATCATAACTGATCTCGTTATCATCTCCCATTCCCTGAAACTGGAACAATGCCATGACCATGACTGACGTAACCAGTGTCACCAATATGATAAACGATAAGCCCTGCTTATTATTTCTATTATTCTGATTTCTGTTATTCTGGTTATTATTATTCTGGTTGTCCATCTTCTTCCTCCTGTACTACCCTTACATTATACGGACAGCCTGACCGGAAATCAATACAAACATTGCCTGTGACTGCTTTTTTAATGGTTTTTATGGAATTTTTACAATTAAATTGTTTTTCAAATTAAATTATGTTAATATCAAATCAGTTCTGAACATTCGAGTCAAACATAAAGTAAGGGGAATCATCTATGAAAATCGGATTTGACAATGAAAAGTATCTCAAGACACAGTCTGCCCATA
>CATLIP010000275.1 GCA_949957035.1 uncultured Lachnospiraceae bacterium | reverse complement strand
TCTTTGACAGTTTGGATTCAAAATAATGCAGTTTCAGGGAAAAGTTGAAGAGATTCGGAAAGGGATAACTAAGATATGAAGACAGACAGTAAGAAATATCAAAAGAAGACTGAAAAAGAAATTGATAAGATTATTGGTAAAATGACATTAGATGAAAAAATTTCCATGATTCACGGTGTGGGACTTTTCCGTACCGGTGCGGTAGAGAGGCTTGGCATACCAAGTGTTGTAAGTTCTGACGGTCCAATGGGTGTACGTGCAGATTTTATGAATGACAGGTGGATTCCGTCAGGAAATAATGATGACAAGGTGTCTTATATGCCAAGTAATAGTGCATTGGCGTCTACATGGAATCCTGAGAGAGCATATGAGATGGGACATGTCCTTGGGGCTGAGGCGAGAGGACGTGGAAAGGATGTGATACTTGCACCAGGTATCAATATTAAGAGAGACCCGCTGTGCGGCAGGAATTTCGAGTATATGAGCGAAGACCCCAAGTTGACGGCAACGCTTGCCGTTCCTTTCATTAAAGGCGTGCAGGAGAATGACGTTGCTTCATGCGTGAAGCATTTTGCCGCTAATGCACAAGAGACTGACCGTCTGATGGTAGATGAAGAGATTGATGACAGGACATTATATGAATTGTATCTTCCTGCATTTAAGGCGGCAGTACAAGAAGGCAATGTTTATTCTATTATGGGAGCGTACAATAAGATTAACGGCTACCATTGTTGTGAGAATAAGAATCTGTTAGATTTCGTGTTGCGCGCAGAGTGGGGATTTGACGGTACTGTAATCAGCGATTGGGGAGCCGTACATAAGACAAAAGAAGCGGCACAGTGCTCTATGGATATGGAAATGTCGATATTCGCGGATTTTGATGAGTACAAGTTGGCGAATCCGTTAAAAGAAGCAATTCTAAAGGGTGAAATTTCCGAGGAAACAGTGAATGCTAAAGTACGCAATATTTTGCGTATGATGTATCGCCTGAAAATGATTGGTAAGGAGAAAGAGCACCGTAAACAAGGAGTTTACAATGCACCGGAACATAGGAAGATGATTCTGCGCGCGGCGGAGGAATCTATGATTCTTTTGAAAAATGAAAATCATGTGCTTCCTCTTGATGCAAAGAAAATCAAGAAATTAGTGGTGATAGGCCAAAATGCGGCTAAGATACATTCTGATGGCGGTGGGAGTGCGGAGATTAAAGCGTTATATGAAATCTGCCCGCTTATGGGGCTAAAGACTTATCTGGGTGGCAATACCCAGGTGCAGTACTTAAAAGGCTATCATGTGCCGGACAAACCAAAGACGTTTGACCACAACTGGCAGGCGGACAGTCTGGATGATTTAAAAAATACGGATGTCGGACAGCCTGTGAGGGATGAAGTAAACCAGACGGAAATGCAGAGAAAAGGGGAGGAAGAGCGCCTCGCTGCGTTAGAAAAGGAAAAAACAGAAATTCATGAGAAGAATAAAGTGCTTTTCACCCAGGCAGTTGAAGCGGCAAAAGACGCTGATGCGGTAATTTTTGTAGGAGGCCTGAATCATGATATTGACAGTGAAGGTTTTGACCGTTCGGATATGAAGCTTCCTTATGAGCAGGATATGCTGATAGAGGCTCTTTTGGACGTAAGGAAGGATTTGATTGTGACTTTTGTAGGTGGTTCTCCTGTAGAAATGCCATGGCGTGACAAGGCTTCGGCAATCCTGTGGAGTTATTATGCAGGTATGGAGACAGGCAATGCCTTTGCCAAAATTATTTTTGGAGATGTAAATCCCTCCGGTAAGTTGGCGGAAACATTCCCGAAGAAATATGCAGATTGTGCCACTGCCAAGAACGGTCAGTTTGGTTTGTGGGGAAAGATTCGCTTTGAAGAGGGAGTGTACTGCGGATACAGGCATCATGACAGACAGCGTATCGCGCCTGCATTCTGTTTCGGCCATGGATTGTCTTACACGGAATTTGCCTACAGTGGATTGACGCTTAAGACGGAGAAGGGCAGAGATGTGAAATTGTCCTTTACCGTGAAAAATACAGGCAAAAAAAGCGGCTCAGAGATTGTTCAGGTTTATGTGGCGCCGATTGGAGCGAAAGTGAACAGACCGGACAAGGAATTGAAAGCATATGCCAAGATAGAATTGGCGCCCGGTAAGTCGGGGAAAGTGAATCTGGTACTAAAACAAGAAGATTTCGCGTATTTCGATGAACATTTACATGCGTTTATTTCTGACGAGGGAGACTATGAGATTCTGGTAGGCGCTTCCTGTGAGGATATCCGTCTGAGGGGGATTGTGACGCTTTCATAGAGATTATTATCGCTTACGGATAACAATTGAATATTTTCTGTCGTTCCTGTGCATCCTAAATAAAAAAGAAACTGGCATGTACAGGAAGGATGGAGAATAGGATGGATTACAATAATTTACCTCTGGAATTGGGGCTGGCAATCACATCGAATCGTGCGGCAATGGATAGATTTGTAGATATGACTGACGGTGAGAAAGAAGAATTTGTGGAAAGAAGCCGCGGTGCGATGTCTAAGAATGAACTGGATGAGATGGTTGGTTCCCTGGTAACGGAAACAGAACCTGAGCTTCACCTTGAAGATGTGAACAATATTTTTAAGGGACCGGGAATTGGGTAATGTTAGAATTTGATATTGGAAGCATCCACTTATGGAGTGGGTGCTTTTCTTGAAAGGAAAACTGAAATGGAGATACATCTGCCTGACAAAGTACATAAGATTATAGAAACATTGACGGCAGCAGGTTACGAGGCGTATGCGGTGGGAGGCTGTATCCGGGATTCTGTGTTGGGTAGGGTGCCTAATGATTGGGATATCACCACATCCGCGAAACCGGAAGAGACGAAGAGTCTTTTTCAAAAGACAATTGATACAGGTATTAGACACGGTACAGTGACAGTCTTATTCGAGAAAGAAGGATTCGAGGTGACTACCTACCGGATTGACGGCATATATGAAGACGCCCGACATCCCAAGGAAGTGACGTTCACTGCCAGCCTGGAAGAGGATTTGAGACGGCGGGACTTTACGGTCAATGCGATGGCATATAATAAACAGACAGGATTGGTAGATATTTTTGGTGGCATACAGGATATGAAAAACGGGATTATCCGATGTGTAGGAGAAGCCGAAGAGCGTTTTACCGAAGATGCGCTGCGTATGCTGCGTGCGGTCCGTTTCTCGGCACAGTTAGGATACCGGATTGAGGATACCACAAAAGAGGCGATTCGGAGACTGGCCCCGAA
>CATLIP010000274.1 GCA_949957035.1 uncultured Lachnospiraceae bacterium | reverse complement strand
GTATAGTCCACCTTAAAATCGCCTGTGTGCACGACCACCCCCGCAGGCGAATAAATCGCCAACGCCGCCGCGTCCACGATACTGTGGTTTGTACGGATAAACTCAATCCGAAACTGCCCCAGGTTAATGGACTGCCCGAATTTAACCACCTTACGTTTTGTCGTATTAATCAGCTCATGTTCTTTTAATTTATTCTCGATGATTCCCATGGTCAGCCGCGTCGCATAAACCGGAATATTTAATTCCTTCAAGACATAGGGCAGGGCGCCGATATGGTCTTCATGCCCATGGGTGATGACAAAGCCCTTCACTTTGTCCATATTGTCCTTCAAATATGTGATATCCGGAATTACCAGGTCTATTCCCAGCATCTCATCTTCCGGAAAAGACAGTCCGCAGTCAACTACAATGATGCTGTCCTGATACTCAAAGGCAGTAATATTAAGCCCAATCTGCTCCAGACCGCCTAATGGGATGACCTTCAGCTTAGCAGCTGTTTTCCCCTCTTCAATTTTCCTCAAAAAAATTTCCTCCATTCTTCCGCACTTTTACAGACAGAATGCTCCCGGCTTTCCTGCTCGGGCATTGCCGTTCCTCATATTTCCGGTCCGCTAACGTCATACCATACCGTCACAGCCTGGCCTCAACATTCTATATGTATATATTTCATTCTTTACTTTTCGCTTCATCTCTTACGTCAATTCCACATCTTCTAACATGCTCTCAAACACAGCCGCCACTGCCTCTAATTCTTCGTCGTCGGACACTATCTCATATACCGCTTCCGCATCTTCCATAGCGGAAGAATCACGCAGGATAAGCGCTTCCCCGTCGCCTTCCTCAGAGTCTGTCACCAGAATATAATCTATGCCGCCTAACCTGGTCTGTTCTAACACATAGAACCGGACAGGCTCATCACCCTCCGGTGTAAAAACAATCTTCTCCACTTACTCTTTCTCCTTGTTGATACGGTAATCCAGATAACCCTGCAAAATAAAAGTGGCCGCAATCTTGTCCACATATTCTTTCCGGTGTTCCCTGCGTATTCCGGCTTCCATCATCGCCTTATCGGCCGCCACCGTGGTAAGACGTTCATCCCACATAACCACAGGCAGGCCCGTCCTTCTCTCCAGCTTATCCTGGAACTCCAATGACAGTTTCGCCCTTTCTCCGATTGTATCATTCATATTCTTAGGCAGCCCGAGCACAATCTCGGACACCTCGTATTCTAAAACCAATTCTTCTATACGCGCCAATGTCTGGCGCAGTTTATTCTCGTCTTTTCTTCTGATAATCTCAATTCCCTGTGCCGTAATGAGTAACGGGTCACTGACCGCTACTCCCACCGTCTTGGAACCGAAGTCCAACCCCATGATTCTCATTGTTCCCCTCACTTATGAAGACGCACAGCAAAATATCCCACAGCAAGCCTATTTGCCCAGGGAGTTCTTAATGTATTCCACCAACATCTCTTCTACCAATTCATCACGTTCCACTTTCATAATCAGGCTGCGTGCACTCTTATGGCTGGTAATATAAGTAGGGTCACCGGACATAATGTATCCGACAATCTGGTTTACCGGATTATACCCCTTCTCCGTCAGTGCCTCATATACTGTAGAGAGCACCAGTTTCACGCCTGTCTCTGGTTCTGTTTCTACCGTAAAAAATTGTGTATTCTCTAAATCCTGCATTTTTCCACGCCCTTATCCATTATCTTTTGATATTACCCCTATTATTACCATAATACTCTATCACAACGCAAAATTCAATCATTTTAAAAGCATGATGTCTTCTTCTAAAAATCCTACGACAGTTCCCTTCACAATCCGGTTACCCATTCCATATGCCGGGTCTGCCTCCATAGCTGCTTTCACATACTCTGGCGTATGCCCTATCCAGTACATTTTGCCGTCTCTCTCTTTCTTTTCCTCAAAAAGCACCTCCACCTCGCTGTCAATAAAACTTGTCCTGTATGCGCGCGACATCTGGCCCCCTATCTTAGACAGCGCTTCGCTGCGGCTGCCCTTTATCGCTTCTGTGAGCTGCCCCTCCATCTCCGCCGCTCTGGTTCCCTTCCTCTTGGAATATTTGAAAATATGCATTTCGTAGAAACGAACGCTGCCCGCAAACTCTTTTGTGACGGCAAATTCTTCCTCCGTCTCCCCGGGAAAACCTACGATAATATCTGTAGTGATGGCCGGATTAGGATAATACTGCCTAAGCAGCTCCGTTGTCCGGAAGTATTCCCCACTGGTATAATGTCTATTCATCCTGGCAAGCACCGAATCACACCCGCTCTGCAAAGACAGATGAAAATGGGGGCATACTTTTGGCATAGCGCTAATCTGTCTGACAAATTCTTCCGTTATAATGCGTGGCTCCAATGAACCCAGACGGATACGTGAAAGCCCCTCAATTGCATGAAGCTTCATAAGCAGCGGCAAAAGCCCCGAAACGCCGGTATCAATTCCGTAGGAACTGATATGTATACCTGTCAGCACAATCTCACGGTACCCGGCCCCCACAATGCCGCGCACTTCCTGCAGGACATCTTCTTCCCTGCGGCTCCTGACCCTGCCCCTGGCATAAGGGATGATGCAGTAGGAACAAAACTGGTTACAACCGTCCTGAATCTTAATATAAGCCCTCGTATGCCCGCCAGTCTTTCTCAGCATCATTTCTTCATACTCATTGGTACGGTTGATATCTATGACATCCACGGCGGTCTGCCTTTTCTCCAAATATTCTTCCAGAATGGCGACAATTTCTTTCTTACGGTTATTGCCGATGGCCAGGTCAATGGCTTCATCCTGCCTGACCGCCTCTTCCCCGGTCTGTACATAACAGCCCACCGCCACCACTACTGCCTGCGGGTTAAGCCTCCTGGCACGGTGCAGCATCTGCCTGCTTTTCCTGTCTGCAATATTGGTTACCGTACACGTATTTATAATATAGATATCGGCTGCTTTATCAAATGGTACAATTTTGTATCCCTTTTCTTGTAACATTTGTTGCATAACATCCATCTCGTATCCGTTGACCTTACAGCCCAAATTATGTAATGCTACACTTTTCATAGTAATCCCCGCGTTTTTTGTATTGTTTTATCATTGACTTTTAGCCTTCCAACATTTAGTATAATAGCAGAAGGTATGAATAATCCAAAGGAGGTAACACTGCAATGAAAACAGTACAGATTTCATTAATTTCTATTGATAAGGTTAATTCTTTCGTAAACGATATTACGAAATTTGATTATGACTTTGACTTAGTATCCGGCAGATACGTAATC
>CATLIP010000273.1 GCA_949957035.1 uncultured Lachnospiraceae bacterium | reverse complement strand
CAGAGGTTACATTTTTCATAAAGAATTCGTGAAATTAGTGTGAAAATGCTTTGAAAGTCTCAGTAAATGTGTTATAACATAATGGTGCGTATTAAAAGTTTATAATGAGGTGGAATATGAAGAAGAGAATTGCGATGTTATTGACGGGAGCGCTAACAGTGTCCATGATGCTGTCAGGATGTGCAGGCAGCAAGGGATTGGAGACGGATGAATTAAAAATCTCTGTATATAAGGGAGTTGAGATAGACGAGATTTCGAAACCGGGCGAGGTTACGGATGATGATGTGGACAGCAGAATACAGACTATGCTTCAGATGAGTGCGACCAAGGAGGATGTTACAGACCGTCCGGTGGAATCCGGCGACACTGCGACTATTGACTATACCGGAAGGATTGACGGCCAGGAATTTGACGGAGGTTCAGCTACAGACTATCCCTTAGTGATTGGTTCCGGAAAGTTTATTGAAGGGTTTGAGGATAGTGTGATTGGCCATAACATTGGAGATACCTATGACTGGCAGGGAGCGTTCCCGGAAGATTACCGGAATACGGACTACGCGGGGAAGGCGGTAGTGTTTACCATTACGGTAAAGGGCATTTCGAAGGAAGTTGTTCCGGAATTGAATGATGATTTTGTCAAAGAGAAATCCGAGAAATCTAAGACTGTCGAGGAGTTTAAAGAAGAGGTAAAAAAACAGCTTAAGAAAGAGAACGAGAACAAATATGAGGCAAGTATTAACGAGGCAGTATGGCAGAAAGTCTTAGAGAATACAGAAGTCAAGAAGTATCCGGAGGGTGAGGTTAAGGAAATCTCTGATTCTTTGATAGAGCAGTATAAGACGACGGCAGAATACTATGAGCAGGATTATGAGACGTTTATCAAAGAGCAGATGGGATATAGTGCGGAGGATTTTGAGAAGCAGGTAGAGGATGCGGCCAAGGCAAGCGTGAAGCAGGTGATGGTGACAGAGGCCATTGCGGATAAGGAGAAGATTGAGCTGGGCGAGGAGGAGTATAAGAAGCAGCTTAAGAAGATGGCTGAAAACTATGGATATGAGGATGTAGATGAGTTGAAGGAATCTGCAGAGGAAGAGGATTTAAAGGAGATTGCGCTGAATAATTTGGTGAAGGATTGGTTGAAAGAGCATTGTGTTCAGGTGGCGTCGAAGTAGAGTTTTGAATACAAAGTGGTGAATTTGAGAAGGGGATGTCGTAAAATAGCTGTTATAAGCTGTATTTTGCGACGTCCCTTTTGTTTGTGAATTGCAGTGAGAAAGAAATACGTTGCTTGAAGAGACAAAAGATGGTAGAATCTTAGATTAGAAGACAGGAATAGATGTAAAAACAGGGAGACTGGGGAATATGATTTATGTTACCGGAGACTGCCATGGGGATTACCGGAGATTTAACACAGCAGTATTCCCAGAGCAGAAGGGGATGGGCAAAGACGATTATGTTATCGTTTGCGGCGATTTTGGCTATTGGGATGAGTCAAAAGAGCAGAAGTATTGGCTGAAATGGTTGGATAGTAAGCCCTTCACCACCCTCTGGGTAGATGGGAATCATGAGAATTATGATTTGTTAAAAAAGCATAGAGTAACACAGTGGCATGGCGGAAAAGTGCAGTATATCATGCCGTCGGTGATTCATCTGATGCGTGGGCAGATTTATGATTTGAAGGGGATTCGGGTATTTACGTTCGGAGGCGCGAAGAGCCATGATATTTCGGGGGGCATTTTGGAGGCGTCGGACCCGAATCTGAGAGCTAAGCGGAGGAGATTGGAGAAGAGGAATGAACTTTATCGGATTAACCATGTGAGCTGGTGGAAGGAAGAGATGCCCTCTGAGGAAGAGCTGGCGGAGGGGCTTAGGAACCTGATTCGCAATGACTGGGACGTTGACTTTATTTTTTCCCATTGCTGTGCCACCAGTACTCAGGAACGGATTATGGGCGGGCTGTATCAGCCTAATATATTGACGAGATATTTTGATAAGATTAAGGAGATGTGCCGGTATCAGAAGTGGTTTTTTGGGCATTATCATGATAATAAGAATATTGGGAATAAGGAAATTCTGTTGTATGAGCAGATTATAAGGATTTGTTGAAATTATGGCTTTAGCCAGTTTCGGGCGTCTTATGAACGACCGGTATTCTTTTTTTAGGATTTATATGAAGGGGCTGGAAAAGCCCATTTATTTTAATTTGTTTTGATAATCAAAATACTTGACAAACAAACTAAAATGATATATACTTTGAAAATCAAAATAATTTAATTTCAAAATAAATCAGAGGGATTCATATGACAGCGACAATATGCGGGACGGGTTCATACATACCGTCATATACAATGGACAATTATGATATCGCCGGACTGGTAGACACCAGCGACGAGTGGGTCCGGGAAAGAACGGGCATTGTAAAGAGGCATATCATCCAAAATGAGACAACCGTTTCCATGGCGGCAGAGGCAGGAAGAAAAGCCCTTGAGGATGCGGGGGTATCGGCGGAAGAGGTCGATTTAATTCTGGTTTCCACCATATCCTCCAACCTGATTCTTCCCTGTGCCGCCTGTGAGGTACAAAAAGAGCTTGGGGCAGTCAATGCCACCTGCTTCGACCTAAGCGCCGCCTGTACAGGTTTCCTCTTGGCCTATAACACAGCTATGGCCTATATTAGCGGAGGACTTTGCCGGACAGCGTTGGTGATTGGAAGTGAGAGCCTGTCGAACCTGACAAACTGGAAGGACAGAGGAACCTGTATCCTCTTCGGAGACGGTGCGGGCGCAGCCGTACTTCGGGGGGAGAGTGCCCGGATGGAGGCATCCCATTACCTGCCGGTCACACATTCCGATGGAAGGAAAGGCGGGGCTCTGACCTGTAAAAGCAGGCATGATTTCAACGGGTTGACCGATGGGAATCATCGGAATCACCCGGAAGATCTGACGGATGATTCGTATTATATGCAGATGGACGGCCAGGCTGTGTTTAAGTTTGCAGTGAAAAATGTACCGGAGGTTATTGAGGAAACGCTTAAGCTGAATCAGATAAGCGCCCAGGATATCAGTTATTATATCCTGCATCAGGCGAATCAGAGAATCGTGGAGGCTGTGGCAAAGCGTTTAGGCGAGCCTTTGGAAAAGTTTCCTATGAACTTGAGGGAATACGGGAATACCTCTTCTGCCAGCAGCCCGATTCTTCTTGACGAGATGAATCGGAAGGGCAGACTGAAAGCGGGGCAGAAAATCGTGCTGGCAGGATTCGGCGCCGGACTGACCTGGGGGGCAGCGATTGTTCCCTGGTGCAGATAGAAAAA
>CATLIP010000272.1 GCA_949957035.1 uncultured Lachnospiraceae bacterium | reverse complement strand
GATAAGAAAACAATTCTGTCAGTTTTTCAGAAGCTTCTTCCGTCATCGTATTCCTCCATGTCCGGAACGGTACAAGAAGCTGCCCATCACTGCCAAATGCCATATAACCATGCATCATGGCGCTGAACCCGATGGCTCCTATCTTCCGAATCGTGGCTCCATACTTGTTCTGCACGTCTGCCGCCAGATTTTGGTAACTGTGACGGAGCCCTGCCCAGATATCATCCAGCGAGTACGTCCAGTTTCCGTTCTCCAGCCGGTTCTCCCACTCATGGTCGCCCGATGCGATTGGCGTATGGTTCTCGTCAATCAGCACAGCCTTGATTCTGGTAGAACCCAGCTCAATCCCAAGTACAGCCTTCCCACTCTCAATTACTTCTTTTACGTTGCTCATGCGTTGCTCCTCCTATTTCCGGTATGCGGCACTGTTCCACAGCAATTCATTCTTGAACTGGCGGATGGTCGTATCCTTGTCGATATAGACAGCCTCAATGCCCATGCATGCCGCCCAATCACCCATTTGCTCGGAAGTCAGATCATAAGAGAATGCAGTGTGGTGCGCGCCGCCTGCAAGAATCCACGCCTCTGCGCCTGTCTGAAGGTTCGGCTCCGGCGTCCAGAACGCAGTTGCTACCGGAAGCTTCGGCATCGGCTTCTCCACCTTCTTGCAGTTTACGTCATTGATAATCAGACGGAACCTGTCCCCTAAATCAATCAGAGACGTTGCCACCGCCGGGCCTGTCTTAGACGTAAATACCAGCCTTGCCGGGTCTTCCCTGTCTCCCATGGACAAGGGCTGTTCCTTGATGCTGATTTTCCCGTCAGCCACCGACGGGCATACCTCCAGCATATGTGCCTGCAGGATTCCTTCTTTGCCCGGAACCAGATTATATGTATAATCCTCCATGAACGAAGTTCCTTTCGCATCCTTCATGCCCTGAGTCATAATCTTCATCAGCCGAACCATTGCCGCCGTCTTCCAGTCGCCTTCTCCGCCAAAACCGTACCCTTTCTCCATCAATCTCTGGATTGCAAGACCTGGTAACTGCTTTAAACTTCCCAAGTCGCCGAAATGGGTCACGATTGCCTGATAATTCTTTGCTTCAAGAAACCGCTCGAAACCAATCTCGATTCCTGCCTGTACCGCTACATGCTCCCTGAATTCCTTCTCATCTCTGCCTTCCAAAAGTATCTCATACTTATCATAATATTCTTCCACCAGTACGTCAATATCACCTTGGGAAACAGCGTCTACTTCTGCCGCAATTTCATTTACCGGGTATGCGTCAATCTCCCATCCGAACTTAATCTGGGCCTCTACCTTGTCGCCCTCGGTCACGGCTACATTCCTCATATTGTCAGCAATGCGCATGACGCGAATATGGCTGCTCTCAATAACGCCGACCGCCGTACGCATCCAGGCGCCAATCTTCTTCTGGATATCCGCATCCTCCCAGTACCCCATAATAACCTTGCGCTCCATGCCGAGACGGCTGAAAATATGTCCGTACTCTCTGTCCCCGTGGGCCGCCTGATTCTCGTTCATAAAATCCATGTCGATGGTGTCGTATGGGATTTCGCGGTTGAACTGCGTGTGGAAGTGGAGCAATGGCTTCCTGTACTCCTGCAGGCCGAGAATCCATGATTTTGCCGGGGAAAATGTATGCATCCATGTAATGACTCCGGCACAGTTTTCGTCTGTGTTCGCCTCGTTCAGCGTCTTTCTAATCAGCTCATTGGTAATCAGCGTCGGTTTCCATACGACCTCATAAGGAAGATTGCCGGAAGCATTCAGCGCTTCCACCATCTTCTGTGAATGTTCCGCAACGTGGGACAGGCACACATCCCCGTATAAATCCTGTGACCCTGTACAGAACCAGAATTGGTAAGCTTTTGATTTTAACATGATAAATTTCCTCTCTTTCTTGAAAATGTGTCTGGATTTGTTTTCTATAGTTCATTATAAGGAAATACAGGGATGATATACAAGTTCATAACTCTGCCTGTTTTGATGAAAAGTTACCTATTCCGACTTGTATTTTGTTAAAAACGGATTAAAATATGAATCTACAGCAGAGTAAATTGATTTTTCTCAAAGGTCAGAAGTCCTTCATTCCGCATCCTGCACAGCTCATTGGACATAGCGCTGCGGTCTACGGAAAGAAAATCCGCAAGCTGCTGCCTGTTGAAGGGAATGGTAATGGAACTGCTGTTTTGTTTTTTTGCCTCTTCGGACAGATAAGAAATCAATTTTTCCCGTGTGGTACGCTGTGATATATGTCCAAGCTTCTGTACGAGTTTTCTGTTCTTATCAGATATTGCAAAAAAAAGATTCTGCAGTACGATTGAATGGAAACGGCAGGCTGATGAGCAGACGTTCAGTATTTTCCGTACATCAAAGAATATGACGGTGCTGTCGTCCACAGCAATGACATCACTTAGGATTGGTCCGCCTCCGTGGGAGACATAGGCTTCTCCGAACATTTCACCGACATGGATGATGTTGATAATACTCCGGTTTCCCCAATAGTCATCCCGCTGAATGTGCAGCTTCCCTTTTACCAGAACCGTAATATGGGTCAGGTGTTCCCCATGCCTGAAAATATATTCCCCTTTTTTATAAATACGGGATTTTGCCTGGAGACATCCGAGTATTGTATTGACTTCGTCTGTCCCTACACCAGCGAATAGCTGTGTCTCTTGGAGCACAGACACATATTTTTCCATATAAAATCCTCTTTCTGTTGTAAATACAACCGAATTATTTTGTTTATTGTATTATGATAGCAGCAGAAAAGCAAGGAGGAGTTCATATGATCAGAAAAATTATTAAAATTGATAAAAAGAAATGTAACGGATGCGGAGCCTGTGCGGCTGCCTGCCATGAAGGTGCGATTGAAATGATAGATGGGAAGGCAGTGCTTACTCGTGAAGATTACTGTGACGGTCTGGGGGATTGTCTGCCAACATGCCCTGTTGATGCGATTTCATTTGAGGAGCGGGAGGCGCCTGCCTATGATGAGGCGGCCGTACTTGCTGCAAAAAAGGAAACCCAGAAGCTGCCCTGTGGCTGTCCCGGAGTAAACGCAAGGACGATTACAAGAAATGCAGCGGATTCGGATGTTTCTGCTACCGCTGTCCCGGTCAGCAGCCAGCTAAAACAATGGCCTGTACAGATAAAACTTGCACCTGTAAAGGCTCCTTATTTTGAGAATGCCAATCTGCTGATTGCCGCGGACTGTACGGCATATGCTTATGGGAATTTCCACAGCGAGTTTATCAGAAACCATATTACGCTGATTGGGTGCCCCAAGCTTGATGAAGG
>CATLIP010000271.1 GCA_949957035.1 uncultured Lachnospiraceae bacterium | reverse complement strand
ATCTCTTCTGTGTCTGTGTCCTTCTCAATAATACATAATATCTGTATCTTGGCGGCATCCTGAATGACCTCTGCCATCAGCTGCTCCTCTTCTTTTGTGAAAGTACGGCCCTCGAATTCTACCGCCATATCCGCATGACCGAAAAAATGTGCGGAAGACTGGAATTTCTTCTGAACCTCTGTAAGCAACTCCCCGTAGGGCATGTACGGGTCGAAAAAAATCGTAATCCCGTATCTGTTGCTCTTAATGAGCACCGGATCTTTCACATAAACTCATCCTTTCCCTTAATCTCCTCCTGTCGTTTTAAGCTTCACCTGGGCTGCTTTTCCGGTAATCAATTCATTCTCCGGAGTTATCTCATAATAGTATTCCATCACATCGCTGCCAATCTCACAGGCATAGTTCGAACTATAGCCGTTGGCGATACGGATTGCGAATGCCACCTCCGGACTGTCGCTTGGGGCAAATCCTACGAATAACCCGTGGTCCGGATGGGTCTTACTCTGCTGTGCTGTACCTGACTTTCCAGACAGTTTTACATTACTTGCATTTATTGTAGAAAACAAATCACCATGGGAGGTAACCATGTTGCGCATTCCCGTATGGACGGCGGACCAGTAAGAATCCGGCACGTCGGAGATGGTGTTATACACCTTGGGTTCATACTCTTTTATCACATCACCCTCCACAGAAGTGACTTTGTCAAGCAGGCTTAGATCATATACTGTACCTTTATTGGCAATGGCCGTGACATAACGCGCCAACTGGCTGACCGTATAGTTATTGGTACCTTGTCCGATGGATGACGGTACGGACGAATCATCTGAAATCTGAGGTTCAGACTCTGGAATCTCAAGTCCAGACGTCTCGCCTAATCCAAACTGAGTCGCATACTTCTTAAGATTCTCCAACCCCAGATTACTGGAGTAATATACTCCGGTGGATTCACCTTCCCTGTTGTCTGACTCAATCTGGGAGATACCGTTGTCCTGAAGGCTCAGACGATATCCCACCTCATAGTAATAACAGTTACAGGAGTGCTGCAGCGCACCCGCCACATTTAGCCCTCCATGGGAGCTTGGATAAATCCAGCAGGTGGGATTCGGCTCTACCTTCTCGTAGATACCGCTGCAGGGCAGGTAGGTATTCACATTCACAACGCCCTCCATCAGTCCTGCAATCGACACCAAAGGCTTATAGGTGGAGCCAGGGGCCGTCTTCTCCTGAGTCGCATTGTTATAGAAAGGCCTTGCCTGGTCTGTCACCAGTTTCTGATAGTAATTGGAATCCATGGCGTTGGCAAGCCGGTTGTTGTCATATCCCGGATAGGATACACAGGCCAGCACCTTGCCGCTGTTGGTGTCCGTAATCACGATAGAGCCTGTACAGGGCTCTAAGGCAAGCTGTCCTGGCGTAATCTCCAACGTCTCAATCTTGCCTCGAACAAAGTCATAGGCTGAAATGCCTCCGGAATTTAATCCGTTATACTGTGCCTCATCAAATGTAAGGATTCCCTGCTCATAGAGCATTAAACAAATCTGCCGTCCCGTCACCGCGCCGGCTTTAATCATATACCGGTAGATTAGCTTATTAAAGCTGTTGTCAGACTGAATATCTTCGATAATATAATTAATCATTCCCTGATAAAGTTCATTGGAATCGGTATATTCTCCCTTGGCGTCAGCATATTCTTTTAGCAGGGAGGTATCTACCCAGTTCTGAGAAATCGCGTAGGTCAGATAGGTGTAGATATTGATACTCTCATCATCCCTCCATGCCTTGTATGTGGCATCATTGGTGTCGATAGCGTCTGAACGAATGACACCGCCGCCTGTCAATAGGTCCGAGACAATGTAAGTCAGGTACGCTTGTTTTTCTTTTGGGTAGTCTCGGTATGCTTTGGCGTTGGGATCAGTCAAAATCCCAGAAATATCCTGAATCACGCTTTCTTTTCTGGCAGAAAATGCGGCAAAAACCTCCTTCTCCGTAACGCCTGCTTCTTCTTCGCCAAAGTGGTTCATATCAAGAATCTCGTTGTTAATAAATGTGTTATACACATCCCCAATAGGAATGATTACGTCGCTGCCGTCCTTTACCTGGGTGCGGTCATAATCCAGCGCATTCTGAATCCTTGATAACAGAATACCTGCTAACTCCTGCTCAATGATGTGGTATGCCGCCTTTTGCAGATTGGCGTCAATGGACAGGTACACATCATTCCCTGCCTTGGGGTTCTTCTGATTAATCGTCTCAATTACCTTGCCCACACTGTTGACGTATAGCTTAATCTCACCCTTCTTCCCCTGAAGCTCAGAATCCATGGTCTTCTCAAGACCGGATTTTCCAATGGTATCCGTCTTGGAATATTCCTCCTTCTCCTTCTTACTAAGGGCGTCGTACTCCTCCTGAGAAATCTGGCCAATATAGCCGATAATGTTGGCGAAACAATAGCTGTCTGCATACCGCCTCATAGATTCTTCTTCAATATTGACGCCCTGCAGACTGTCCAGGTTCTCCATAACCACAGCCACCGTCTCGTCACTGACATCCTCGGCAATGGTGGTGGCGATGAACTTCTGGTAACTGTTCAGCGAAATAGCGTAGCGGACATTGACCAGCTTAAGGACCTGAGACCGTTCCATAGCGGACTGGTCAATCCCGTATCCGTTTACCTCGTCGGTACACAGATAATCAATGAGGGCCTCTGCGGAAATATTCTTCTGTTTGCCAGAAAGCTCGTCAATGGTACGCTTCCCATATACGTCCGCAACAAACCTGAGACGCTGCGTCTCGTTCTGGGCAACATACATATAATTGTTATTATTGTCCAGAATGATACCGAAATTATTGATAACCGTGTCCCCATTAGATTCCACCATCTGGATCACACTGGATACAACTCTGTTCAGTTCTTTGTTCTTATGCTCGCGGTCATCATACTCACCGATATCCTCTATGGTGACTGCATATGCCAGTTCATTATAAGCCAGGAGATACCCGTTGCGGTCATAGATATTCCCGCGTGTTCCCTGTACCTCCTTGGTCTTCTGAATCTGCAGCTTATAATCGTCCAGATACTCCTGTCCCTTTACAATCTGCAGGTAGAATACTCTCTGAACCAGAATCGCAGACATGATACAGAACATCAGGATAATCACAACGACCCGTGATTGAAAGATTTCTGTAATGCCGGCTTTGAGCCGTTCCCATAAACTATACAAATTTGCTTGCACTCCTTTGTTCTTCTTCTTCCAGTTTCTTATTAATGTGTAATATAATCTGATAAAGTATCAGAGTTACCAGAATGGTGTACACCAATTCCGGCAG
>CATLIP010000270.1 GCA_949957035.1 uncultured Lachnospiraceae bacterium | reverse complement strand
CCACAAAATTATGACATTAATAAAAACAATAAAAGAGAGAATATATAACGGAGGTGCAGTTAGCAGAGATGAAGCCTTATTGCTGAATAAAGAGCCGTTAGAGGAACTCTGTCAGGCAGCGGATGAGATCCGAAGACATTTTCTGGGAAATACTTTTGATATCTGTACAATCATCAACGGTAAGAGTGGGAAATGCTCCGAGGATTGTAGATATTGCGCCCAATCAGCTTACTACCATACACCGGCAGAAGAGTATCCTTTGCTTAGTACAAAGGAGATTGTGCGTCAGGCAAAGTATAATGCAGAACAGGGAGTTCTCAGGTACTCTATTGTGACCTCCGGCAGAGCCCTTATGGACCCGGAGATTGAAAAGATGTGCGAAGCAATCCGCGCAATCCGGGAGCAGGCGGATATTCAAGTGTGTGTTTCCTTTGGCCTGCTGAGCGAAGAGCAGTTTGGCAGAATAAAAGAAGCAGGTGTAACCAGGATACATAATAATCTGGAAACTTCTTCCGGGAATTTCCATAATGTCTGTACCACTCATACCTTTGAGGATAAGATACGGGCAATCAAAGCGGCGAAGGCTGTAGGATTAAGCGTGTGCAGCGGCGGAATCATGGGACTGGGGGAGACAGAAGAGGACAGAGTAGACATGGCGTTTACCTTAAGAGAATTAGGAATCAAGAGCGTTCCCATCAATATGCTAAACCCGATTGCGGGGACGCCCTATGAGGGAAATCCCAGGCTTACCGTAGATGACATGAGAAGAATTGTGGCAGTCTACCGCTTTATCCTTCCAGATGCGTTCATCCGCCTTGCAGGAGGAAGAGGGTTAATGAAAGACAAAGGAGAAGGGTGCTTTTGCTCCGGCGCCAATGCCGCAATCTCCGGAAACATGCTGACTACGGCAGGATATTCCGTAGAAACAGATCTGGAGATGCTCCACAGATTAGGGTATCGGATTCAGAACTAACTGTCAGCGCCGTTCTTATCGTTGGTCACATCTCCGCTGCCCTTCAATGAAATCGTGGCTCCTAAAATGGCAGGTTCCGGTTTTACCAGCGTAAATCCCACATCTTTTATACGGGCAAGAATCTCCCGGGATTTCCGGTAAGTATCGCCTTTGTAGACGGCAGTATCACAAGGCACGCCCCGTACGTCCATGTCAAAGGCCATTGCGTCATAGAGAGCCCGGTACAGATGGTATTCCTGTGTTACGACGACCAGACTTTCGGCCTGAAAGATTTCCTTTGCTCTGTACATACTGTCATAGGTTGAGAAGCCGGCGTGGTCCATGAAGATACATTCAGAGGGCACGCCCTGTTCAATGGCATAGGACTTCATGACATTCACCTCGTCATAATCGTCGGCGCCATGATCCCCGCTCATGATGATACGCTCAGCCGCTCCTTCCTTATATAGCTGAATCCCGGTATTCAGCCGTTCCTTAAGCATCAGACAAGGCTTACCGTCAGGTTTCACCTGGGCGCCCAATATCAGAATGGCGTCTGCCTTTTTCTCTGACAAAATAACATCCTCTTCCGATGAGATGGCGCCGCCTGTTTTTGTCTTTACATATCCGTCTATGCCAAATAGAATCGCTGTGCCGAGTACGGCAATCAAACAGCCGTATTTTATAAACTTTTTCATTTTTTTCATTGCCTTATCTTCTCCATCATTGTGATACCTTTTATTTCATGGATAGAGTATAAAAGATTTCCGGATAGAGAACAACCGGATTAAGGGAAAATTAAGTAATTTGTATGAAAACATCAAAGAAACATGGGAGAAGCAGCAATTTCAATGGAATTAGGAGAGGGTTTATGGTAGAATAATGCTGTTGAGCGGTTGAAGCCGTATTGGGAGGAGGTATAAACGATGACCGAAAGAGAAAAAATGCTGGCAGGGCAGCTTTATGACTGCGGGGATGCAGAATTATTGGAGCAATGGCATAAAGCAAAAGACCTTGTAAGAGATTATAACCGGACAGATTCTAAGGATGCAGAAGAAAAAGGGCGTATTCTGAATGAACTGCTGGGAGGCAGCGGAGAGAATCTGTGGATTACGGCTCCGTTTTATGTAGATTACGGGAATAATATCTATTTTGGGAATAATTGTGAAGTAAATATGAACTGCACTTTTCTGGACGATAATAAAATCATAATCGGCAGCAATGCGTTAATTGCCCCGAACGTCCAGATATACACCGCGTTTCATCCGACGAACGCAGCCGACAGATTCGGTGAGCCAAAGGAGGACGGTTCTTTTGAATTTTGTAAAACCCAGACAGCGCCGGTAGTTATCGGAGATAACGTGTGGATTGGGGGAGGCGCTATCATTATGCCCGGCGTAACCATCGGTGATAATGTGGTCATTGGGGCCGGGAGCGTTGTTACCAGAGATATTCCGGACAATGTTATTGCCTATGGCAGCCCTTGCAGGGTTATGAGAAAAAATGAGACGGGAGTGAACGAATAATGGGAGAACAACTTACCCCAAGCGACGTAGAGAAGATAAAAGAAGAGATTGAATACCGGAAGCTGGTGGTGCGAAAGAAGGAGCTCGAGGCGGTCAAAGAAGCAAGAGCCCAGGGAGATTTAAGTGAGAATTTCGAATATAAGGCCGCGAAGCAGGACAAGAACCGAAACGAGAGCCGGATACGCTATCTGGAGAAGATGCTCAAGAATGCAAGGATTGTATCAGACACTTCAAGGGACGACGAGGTAGGAATTAATAATACTGTGGAGGTCTATTTTGAGGAAGAGGATGAGACGGAGGTCTACCGTCTTGTTACAAGTGTACGCGGCAATTCTCTGCAGGGCCTAATCAGCATCGAATCGCCTCTTGGAAAGGCAATCAGAGGGCATAAAGCGGGGGAGCGCGTAAAAGTTAAGACCAACGGCGAGAATGGGTATTACGTGGTTATTCGAAAGATTGATAAGACTACGGACGACTCAAAGGATACGCTTCGCAAATATTAAAAGACTGAGACAAAAATGGGGATGTCGGAAATGTTATGTTTCTTCATAGAAGACATCTATATATTGTCTGGGAACCTTATTTTCCGACAACCCCCATATCCAGGACATTGTAAAAGTTTTTCGGGAATTTTATGAAAATATGCTTGCATTTTTCGGTGAAATCAGGTAATATAAAAACCATTCTAGTATTCAAAAGAATCTTTCAGATAGTAATATCAATTTTTTCAGAGTATTTCCAATTTTTTCAATGATTATATCGGTGATGAAGAAGAGGTGGTGTATGTGACAGGAAAAGAAGGTTATGATGTATTGCGGCTCATTGAGCATGGACAGACATGCTATATCAGCTCAGAGT
>CATLIP010000269.1 GCA_949957035.1 uncultured Lachnospiraceae bacterium | reverse complement strand
TCGTTTATTCTATCGGTTCCATGTGCCTCCACATATTTTTCCGCACACAGGCTCTCGCCGTTAAAGACAGCGATTCTTCTATTATAAGTATCTATGTAGACCATATTTTTCAGATAATCCAGAAGTTTTCTTAGAATATCACTGTAAGAAAATTCCGGCTTCTGAAAAACATGCTTTAGAAACAGCTCTGAATCTTCCACATCATACAATATCGTTTCGTTTCCCGCAATCCATTTGCTCTTCTTCCCCAGACGCTCTATAAAGGTTCTTTCGTCAACCTTCAGACTCTCATCCACAAAAGAATTGTCGGAAAATGCGAATGAATAAGCCAAATCATGGCCATCTATCTCAAATTCATAAGTAAGTTTACTCACATTCTCTTTTGAAAAGATACATTGGTATGACGTAAGCTCACAGGAATCCTTCCAAAACAAAAGCTCAGGTAAAAATCTTACAGACTGAAGGATTGTGGTCTTACCGGATGCGTGATCTCCCACGAACAACGCTCCCTTTAGTACTTTTCCACAGGTATTTTGCTCCAGAAACTTATAATTCGTCTTTCTGAAATCAATGACTGTCTCATTTTTTATACATTTGAAATTTTTTACGGTTAATTTTCTCAGCATGGCATATTACCTCGTTCTTTGAGTGTAATTTTATTACGAATATATTGGGCTGTCATTAAAATTAATTTCATGCGCTATTTAACCAGACGTGAATATTTTACATATGCTTTCAATCTAGTTTGAAATTAATTTACGCTCTTATTATACCAAAATTGGAAAATTTTTACAATATGATTTGCTTTTTAGATGATAAAAGATAAAAAATCAGGGAGATTTGCCGGATATTTATTACTTCTCTCTCCTGACAGGGAGCAGGAAATCCCCTCCCTGTCAGACTTTACTTATTTACAATTTTTCAAAACTGCCTTCAGATAATCCCAGGATCTCTGGGTGGAAGCTAAATCAAGCGCCTCGTTGACAGAATGTACATCCAACAGATTCGGTCCAAAGGATACACAATCCAAATCCGGGCGTTTGCCCAAGAACAGACCACATTCTAGGCCCGCATGGATTGCCGATACCACAGGCTCTTTTCCATAGAGTTCCTTATATGTATCTACCATAATCTGTCGAAGCTCTGAATCAGGGTCATACTGCCATGCCGGATACTCTCCTAACACCCGTCCTTCTCCGCCTGTAAGCTTTGTACACACCTCAACCTGCTCTTTGATCTGGTGCTTCCTGGTCTCTACGGAGCTTCGAATCTGGAAGAGCATTCTCACACAATCCTCTCTCGTCTCAACTACGCCCATGTTCAGGGAGGTCTCTACCACGCCTTCCAATTTTCTGCTGTACTCCTGAAGTCCGTTCGGGCAGAGCTCCAGATAAGCAACTACATTCTCTGTGGACGCCCCATCGAATACTTCATAGTCTGTTACCTGAGAAACAGAGGTATCCACCTTAAGTCCAGGCTCCTCGCCCATGAACTCGTTGTTCCAAATCTTCTCCATCTCTTCGGCCTTGGCAATCACCAAAGACTCGGACTCCCCGGCAACCAGAAATTCTGCTGTGGTATCCAGGGTGATGACATTGTCCTTAGAGCCGCCGTTCACACTGACCAGATGAAACTCAACTTCCTTTGACAGACGATAAAGGAAACGTCCAACCATCTTGTTAGAATTACCCCGCTGCTTATGAATCTCGGCTCCGGAGTGGCCGCCTAACAGTCCGTGAAGCCGGAACTTCACAAGACTTCCGCTCTTCTTTACCTTATGTACCGGAAGAATCGACTCATACTGGATTCCCCCTGCGCATCCGGTGGTCAGGATGCCTTCCTCCTCAGAGTCAATATTGATAAGCTTCCTTCCTTTCAGCTGATTCAGGTCAATGGCATGGGCGCCTCCCATACCATCCTCCTCGTCTACGGTAAACAGCGCTTCAATGGGCGGGTGCGGGATGTCGCTGCTGTCTAAAACAGCCATTGCCATTGCCACCGCGATTCCGTTGTCGCTTCCAAGTGTGGTATTCCTCGCTCTCACATATCCGTCCTCAACATAAAGGTCCAATCCGTCCTTCTTAAAATCATGATTAGAATCCGCAGTCTTCTCGCATACCATATCAAGATGACCCTGCAGGATAATCGGCTCACTGTCTTCATAACCTTGGGTTCCCGGTTTCGTGATGATTACGTTGTTAGCCTCATCCTGGATGACAGAAAGCCCTCTCTCCTTTGCAAACGCAACACAGTAATCGCTGATGCGCTTTGTATCGAAGGTACCCCTGGGAATCTGACTCATCTCCTCAAAAAACTTTAGTACATTCTGCGGCTCTAAATTATCTAATACTGCCATTTCTCTTTTCCTCTCTTTTCTAAAAGTAATTTCTACTATCATTATGTTACATCCTTCATAAAAAATCAACCAAATCCATAGAATTATTTTAAGAGAAATGAGATAGGATTTTCTATGAGACGATTACTGACAATTCTATGTGTGATACTTTTTTTTGCCGCTATGCTTTTCTTTCCCCAGGCCACGTTTCAGGGGGCAAGCTTTGGCGTGCTGCTCTGGTTCCATACAGTCCTTCCCACATTGCTGCCCTTTCTGATTATCTCCAATCTTCTGATACATACCGGAGCCATCAATATAATTTCCCGGATTCTTGCGCCTGTCCTGTGCAGATTCTTTCGAGTGTCGCCTTATGGAGCCTTCGTGATTCTCATCGGCTTCTTATGCGGTTGTCCTATGGGAAGCAAAGTAGCGGCCGACCTTCTGAAAAAGGATGCGATTTCCAAGAACGAGGCCTGTTATCTGCTGTCTTTCTGCAACAATACAAGCCCTATGTTCATTGTCAGCTACATCCTCTGGCAAAACCTTAATGTGCCCGGGCTTACCTTCCCCCTTCTAACAATATTGACGGCCGCTCCCATGATTCTGAGCTTCGGATTCCGCCGCCTGTACCATATTCCCACACAAGGGAAGTGGAAATCCTCCTCACAAATTTCGGCCTTGGGAGGCGGCGGTTCTCTGGACGGCTGTATCATGAACGGGTTCGAGACAATCACCAGGATTGGCGGATATATCATTCTGTTTTCCATACTGATTTCCTTTGCAGATTTACTTCCTGTAAAATCGGCTGTCTTAACCGCCTATCTCCTGCCGTCTCTGGAAATAACCACGGGGATTACCATGATCTGCAATGCACCGCTGTCCTTAAATCTTAAGATAATTCAGGCGCTTGCCCTGACCTCCTTCGGAGGCTGGTGCGCCGCCGCCCAGACCCGGGCCATGATTCAGGGAACCTCAATGCCCTTCCTTCCCTACATAGCAGAAAAACTGATTACCGCATTG
>CATLIP010000268.1 GCA_949957035.1 uncultured Lachnospiraceae bacterium | reverse complement strand
AACAACTCCTCGTCAAAAAGTTCGCTTACCTGAAATCCAATCTTCGCATATTTATCTGAATAGAAAGGAGCAATTCCTGATTTGGTGGAACCAAAGGACTTCCCGCCAAGCCGTTCTTCCTCATATGCGTCAAAATTCTTATGATAGGACATCACCATCTGGGCACGATCCGATACAAGAATCTTCGGCTTCGGAACTCCCCTGTCAACAATAGACTGAATCTCCTTAAAGAGCACAGGAACATCCAGCGCCACTCCATTGCCGATCATACTCGTCGTGTGACCGTAAAAAACACCTGACGGCAGGGTGTGGAGCGCAAACTTCCCGTAATCATTGACGATTGTGTGCCCTGCATTCGCACCTCCCTGGAATCTTACGATAATATCCGCCTTTTCTGCAAGCATATCCGTAATCTTTCCCTTGCCTTCATCTCCCCAGTTAGCGCCAACTACTGCTTTTACCATATCAATTCCTCCTGCGTTATCTGCATACCTTATCATTTACATGAGTATTAAAACCACTTAGCATTATACTATATTTTTCCACTCCTGTAAAATGCATTTTTTACAATCCTACTTTATTTGCCGCAAGCCCATTACCATTCACACCAACGCCATTTATCACATCAAGGGGGCAACCAGCCGCAGCACATGCCCTGTAACCTTCGTGAGCATACTCCGCTCCTTCGCCTCCACCAGCGTCACCTTATGGCATTTTGCCAGCGTTTTCCGGAAATCTGCCTCGATTTTATCCACCTCCGGATTGTTGTAAATGAACACTCCGCACTCATAATGCAGATACAGGCTCCGATAATCCAAGTTTATGGTTCCAACAGTCGCCGTATCGTCATCCGACACAAACACCTTCGCATGGACGAACCCCGGCGTATACTCATGAATCTGCACGCCGCTTTCAATCAGCTCTTTATAGTATGTCTTCGCAACAGCAAATGCATACCACTTATCCGGAATATGGGGCATGATAATCACAACTTCTATCCCGCTTTTTGCAACCCTTGTGAGTGTCGTTATCATCTCATTGTCCAGAATCAGATAGGGCGTCATGATATGTACGTACTTCTTTGCATGGTTCAATATATGAAAATAGACCTCCTCCCCTACATTTTCATTGTCAAAGGGACTGTCTCCATAAGGAATCACATACCCCAGCCCTCGGTGGAGTTCTGATCGCTTCGGCGTCAGATACCGCATATACTTCTCAGGCCTCCGCTCTTCTACATTCCACATCTGCAGAAAAAGCATGGTAAAGCTCTGTACCGCGTCTCCCTTAAGCATCACAGCCGTATCCTTCCAATGTCCAAACCGCTCTTTCCGGTTGATATACTCATCCCCTAAGTTCACGCCTCCTGTAAAAGCCACCTTTCCGTCAATCACACAAATCTTTCTGTGGTCGCGGTTATTCTGTGTAGTGGACAGAAACGGTACAATAGGATTGGACATCTTACACTGGATTCCACATTTCTCAAGCTGCTTCGGATAATTGTAGGGCAGCATAGAGATGGCGCACATCCCGTCATACATAAACCGGACCTCCACACCTTCCGCCGCCTTTCGTTTCAGGACATCCAAGATGCTTCCCCACATATATCCCTTTTCTACGATAAAATATTCCATGAAAATGTATCTGCGTGCTTTTTGCAGCTCCTTAAGCATTGCCTTGAACTTATATTCTCCCAAAGGATAATAATGAACTTCCGTATTGCGGTAGGTGGGAAATCCCAACTGTCTGGACAAATAATAGGACAACTGGGCATTAGCAGACTTACTGGCCCGTATATGCTCCACAATCTCCGGATCCTGCTGCATATATGGCTCTGTCTCAATCCTTAAGGTAGACAGACGATTCTGCATGAACCGCGTCCCTACCTGCATCTGGACAAATACATAGAACAAAACGCCAATCAAGGGAAATACCAAGACGCACAGCATCCACGTCATCTTAAATGCCGGATTTCCCTTAGTATTGATGATATAGATTACCACAACCGCCTCTAAAATCATCAATGCGCCGTATATAAAAGGCAGATACTCCCGCAGGTAGTAGACCGACGAAACCATCATTCCGAACTGTATCAGGACCAGAAGGAGAATGATTCCCGTCCTGCTGAATATGATGCGGAACAGCCCCTTTTTAGCGGTTCCTGACGCTTCATACTTGTTCATAGTGCATCCTCTCCTTTTTACTCAAAAATACAATATCCTACAGTTTAACACAGTTCCACAGATTAATCCAGTACCGCCTGCAGGTTTAAAAATCACATTTCTATACATTTTATGATTATTTTAGAGGAAAAATAATACAATGTGTGGTATGATAGATATTAGAATACATTTTGAAAGGAGATATAAGAATTATGAAGAAATGGGGCAAAGGTTTAATGGGGCTGGCTGCAGCAGCTGGAACAATCGCAGGCCTTATCTACTTTTTAAAGAAAAAAGATTCCAGTGAGGATGATGAATTTGATGATGAGTTCGAAGACAATGACTTCGACCTTGACAGCGACTTAAAGCCGGTATCAGACCGGGAGTATGTTTCTCTGAATGCTTCTAAGAATGAGGAGGAGAACACAGAGGCCGATGAAACTGCGAAGGCGGATGAAACTGCGAAGGCGGATGACAAGGAAGCCGATTCCGAGACGGAGGATGATTCCAAGAAAGAGGCGTCTGAAGATTAAACCGGCAAGATTCCTGAGAGACTGTTCGAAACATGACACTTTGAAGCAGGCTTGAATTATCAGAATAAATCTGCCAAAACGCAGATTTATTCTGATAATTTTTCTTTCATAAACGAACCATACATTAGGAGCTGACATATGAAAATAGAGATGCATGTTCATACCAGCGAAGGCAGCCCTTGTGCCAAAGCAGATGCGGAAAGTATTGTAAAAGCATATAAAGAGGCTGGCTATGAAGCAATTATCATTACCAATCATTTTGACAGTTTATTATTAAAAGATTTTGGGAGAACCGATGATGAGAAGATAGAACGATACTTACTGGGTTATCGTAAGGCAAAAACTGCTGGTTTACGGTATGAACTAAAGGTCATGTTGGGTGTGGAGATACGTCTGGAACCTTATGATGAGGATTTCCTGATTTACGGAATCGATGAAGAATTTTTATTCTGCCATCCTGATTTATGTTTGATGGAACAGCAGGCCATCTATAGACTATGTCATTCTCATGGAGCCCTTTTCTATCAGGCCCATCCCTTCAGGGAACCTTGTAGTCCCCGGAACCCTGAATTTCTAGATGGGGTAGAATTTAATCAGCGCCCTCACAGTGGTAATAATAATGATAAATTATTACAATGGGTGAAAGACTATCCCAAACTCAGATTCATTTCCGGCAGTGA
>CATLIP010000267.1 GCA_949957035.1 uncultured Lachnospiraceae bacterium | reverse complement strand
GATGGGCGACGGTATGATGGGAGAGGAACAGGGCGCTCCGGGAAAAGGGCTGATTATCGGTATTGCGCTCGGTGCGGTTGCCCTGGTAGCAGGAGGCGTAGCTGTGTTTTTGCAAATCCGCAAAAAGAAAAAAGCGGCAAAGCTGCTTGCGGATGAACTGTCGGAGCTAGAAGGGGAAATCAGCGCGGAAAATGATAAAAAGACAGAGTAGTACCGTAAAAATTTGTGCTTGCGTCCAAATTTGCAGGCGGGACAAGAATGGGGGATTTTATGAACTTCCTGGATTTGCTGCGGATGAGCAGCAGTAATTTATGGAAAAGAAAAGTGAGGACAGTGCTCACAGTCCTGGGTGTGGTAATCGGCGTGGCGTCTATCGTGGTCATGGTTTCCCTGGGACTTGGGCTTAGCCGCTCCTTGATGAAGCAGTATGAGTCCTATGGGAGTTTAAAGCAGATTACGGTGCAGGAGTCCTGGGGAGAAAATGCGGAGGAGAAGCGGTTAGATGACAAATTGGTGCAGGAGATTAAGGAGATTGCACATGTGGAGTCTGTATATCCGGTACTACAAATATCTGCGCTTGCCAAATATGGGAGTTATGAGAATTATCTGCAAATTCGTTCTATGCCAAAGGAAGCATATGCCGATATGAGCATAGAAGTGGGGGAAGGACGGCTTCCGGGGGAGGATGAACAGCTTAAATTTTTCTATGGCTGTGAGGTGCTGCAAAATTTTACAAATTCCAAAGGAAACGGCGGCGATTACTGGCAGACAGGCGTGCTGCCCGATATTGACCTGATGAGAGACCCGATTTTCATTATCTTCGATATGGACGCCTATTATTCTTCGAGAGGCAATACGGAGAGTGAACAGCCGACTACGCCGCCGAAGAAATATATGATTGAGACATGCGGTGTGGAGAAATCCCCGGAGGAGGGGAAATGGTCACAGTATGGATGGTATACGTACTGCGACTTAGAGTTGCTTATTCCGCAGCTTAAGAAGATATTTAAGAATAAAATTATCACAGGGCAGCCTGCCACGAAAAGCGGAAAGCCCTATAAAGAGATATTTTATAACGAACTGCAAGTCAATGTAGACAGTATGGAGAATGTCATGGAAGTGCAGACTTACTTAAAAGATTTGGGCTACAATGTCTACAGCCAGACCGAGTGGGTGGAGTCGGAGCAAAAGACCATGGGCTATATCCAGGCTGTGCTTGGCGGCATCGGCGCGGTATCTTTGTTCGTGGCGGCGATTGGAATTACAAACACGATGATGATGTCCATCTATGAGCGGACGAAAGAGATTGGCGTCATGAAGGTCTTAGGATGTGACTTAAGGAATATTCGCAGTCTGTTTCTGATGGAAGCGGGATTTATCGGATTTATCGGTGGCGTTATCGGTTTAATATTGAGCTTTAGTATATCCGCGGTAATCAATAAGATTGCCCAGTCTGCCCAGGAGTATATGCAGGGGATTTCATATATTCCGCTATGGCTTGTGTTTCTTTCACTGCTCTTCGCGGTGCTTGTGGGCATGGTGGCGGGATTTTTCCCGGCCAGAAGGGCGATGAAGCTAAGCCCCCTTGCGGCGATTCGCAATGAATAGGAATTGAAAATTTTCAACCGATGGACTGTCTCAACGAAGTTGAGACGCAGGAAGCACAGAAATGAGGTAATGTGATGAGAAAGTTTTTGGCGGTTCTGTCTGTGTGCAGTATTATGGGTGTTGTGGCGGGATGCGGCGCCGGGCAGGCAGACTTGCAGCAGGAGACAGCGGATGTGCCAGGAGAGAATGCTGGCGAGGAGGAAAGGGAAGCGGCAGATATGCTTCCGGGCGGGGCATACGTGTCTGAGGACGATACCATAGACGATGGGGATGCCTTGAAAGAACATATGGAGGGCGACATAGAAGATGATATAGGAAAAGCTGAGGAGCCGGAGCCGTCTGCAGAGAGCGCACCGTCACACACCGAGGATGCGGCGTTACAGGCAGAGAATGCATCGGAGGAAGTGATAGAAAGTAAGAAACCTGCAACTTGTAGGAAGCTGACGGAAGAAGAATTACAGGAATATACCGAGTTTGTCCAGGATATATCGAATTATGGGTTTCTTTTGTCCGAGTGGGAGCAACCTGCGCAAATTAATCTGATGGAAGTGTTCTATGGAGGTGCAGGTATTTCCCATGAAGGGACACCGGAAGAGATACAGGCATTTTGTGACAGATATGGAAGGGAACAACTGGATACGGACTTTTTCGCGATACATAAGGAAGATGTGAATGCTTTTTTGTTGGGGAAAGTAGGACTTACCTATGACGAAATCCTGGCAAAAGGCAATCAGAGCCTGGAGGAAATCTATTATCCTGAGACGGACAGTTTCTGTTTTGAGGTGGGCGATACGAACCGCTGTATGTTTGAGTGCATAGACGGGGTGGAGAATGTAGAAGATGCGAGTATTACCCTCCACTGTAAAGGAAGCGAGTGGGACTGGGTCCAGGAGTGCGAAGTTAAGGTGACAAAAGAGGGCGGGCTTCTTTCTAACCATATCATACGGACCATGGATTTTGGTGCGGAATAAAAGATTTATAGAAATAGAATATCAACATAATGGAAGATTTCGATTATAAAATAAACCTCCTGTGTGCATACTACTTTTCAAAAGCAGTTTGTGCACAGGAGGTTTGTCTTTGAAGAAAAATCCGCAGGCTGGGAAAAATGGAGGTTTTATATGGCTATGAAATTGAGAATCGTAGATGTACATGCAAGACAAATACTGGATTCCCGCGGAAACCCGACGGTGGAAGCGGAAGTGACGGTGGAGAAAGAAGTGGGCGGCACTCAATATGTAGGAAGGGCGGCGGTGCCAAGCGGAGCCAGCACTGGACGTTTTGAGGCGGTGGAACTGAGAGACGGGGAGACCAGATATTTCGGATTGGGTACCACGAAAGCGGTAGGCAATGTGAACACGAAGATTAGGGAAGCGCTGATGGGGATGAACGCCTTTGAGCAGGGGCTGATTGACCGTATCCTCATCGAACAGGACGGCACGGATAATAAGAGTAACCTGGGAGCCAACGCCACTTTGGGCGTATCCATGGCATGTGCCAAAGTGTGTGCCGAAGCCATGGGGATTCCCCTGTACCGTTATCTGGGCGGTGCATACACGAGACTGCTTCCTGTGCCGATGATGAACATCTTAAACGGCGGCAAGCATGCGGATAATACAGTGGATTTCCAGGAGTTTATGATTATGCCGGTACAGGCGGAAAGTTTTGGCGACGGACTGCGCATCTGTGCGGAAATCTACCATAATCTGAAGAAAATCTGTAATGGAAGAGGGCTGTCCACAGGGGTTGGGGATGAAGGCGGTTTTGCACCGTCCTT
>CATLIP010000266.1 GCA_949957035.1 uncultured Lachnospiraceae bacterium | reverse complement strand
AACCTCAATGCCCTTCCTTCCCTACATAGCAGAAAAACTGATTACCGCATTGGCAACCAGTCTTCTTCTAGGGCTCTTCTTATTATTTTACTAAAGGTTATCGTCTACATCAGTTCTTCCTCATCCACGCTAAATTCCGGTTCCAGCTCTGTATTGCCGCCGTACTCCTCCTCCAGGTCTTGTGCAGACTGGTCCGGAATCTCAAGCTCAGCCCGGTTGTTGTGAACCATATCATAACATTCCTGCAGAGAATTCACAAGCCCGTCGTATTTGGTGGTATAGCTGTCCAGCGTATGCCCGATAATGCTCTCCGCATTGGCCAGCAGGTCATCCGTATACTGCATAGCGCCGATGCGGTAATTATTGGCTTCGCGGGTGGCATTGTCCAGAATCTCCTGAGCCTGCTCTGTCGCTGCGGTCACAATCTCATTGGCCTGCGCATAAGCCTGCTGCATAATCTCATGCTCGCTGACCAGCTCGCTTGTATGAATCTGAGCCTCCTCAATCATACTGTCAGCTTTCGCCTGAGCATCTGCCAGAATTGCATCTTTATTGGCAATAATCTTCTGATAACGCTTGATTTCATCCGGGGTCTTCATCCGAAGCTCCCGAAGAAGCTCGTCCATCTGGTCTTTATTCACAATAATCTTGGAAGTAGACAGCGGCTGGAACTTACAGCTGTCAATATATTCTTCGATTTCCTCAATAATCTGTTCAATACGGCTGCTCATTAATCTACACTCTCCTTTTTCTTTATCTTCTCCGTAATCCTGTCCGCAACTGGCTCTGGTACAAACTGAGAAATATCGCCGCCAAAAGCCGCCACTTCCTTTACCGTCGTAGAACTTAAGTAGGAATATTCCAAGCTGGTCGTAAGAAACGCTGTCTCCAAATCCGGCTCCATCTTATGATTGGTCTGTGCCATCTGCAGTTCGTATTCAAAATCCGTAATCGCCCTCAGTCCGCGGATAACCATGCCGGCCTCCACCCTGCGGGCAAAATCTACCAGCAATCCCCCAAAAGGGATGATTCTGATATTCGGTATATCATTCGTTACTTCCTCTAACATTCTAACACGTTCTTCCACAGAAAACAACGGACTTTTTGCGTTATTGTTAAGGACGCCCACAATTAACTCGTCCACAAGCCTTGAGGATCTTTTGATAATATCCATATGTCCGAAGGTGACAGGGTCAAAACTCCCCGGATAAATCGCTCTTAACATATCCCTTTCCTCCCTGCCGGCTCAAGAAACACATGCTTGTTGGTCTTGTACACCTTATTCTTGATTATGGTAAAGCCTAACTCCTCCGCATAGGTAAAATCCGTATCCTTCGCCGCCTCTGCAATAATCACGCCCTCCGGCGCAAGAAGCCGGGAACCTGACAGATAGGTAAGCACCCGTTTTTCCAGTTCCTGTCCGTAAGGCGGATCCATGTAAATATAGTCAAACTGCTTCTCCCCCTCCAATTTGTAAAGGGCTGTCATGACATCCATGGACATAGTCATTCCCTTTCTCTCCAGATGGGTATGGGAAAGATTCTCCTTCACACACTGCATGGCTTTGGGATTCTTCTCCACAAAGACCGCCTCCATAGCGCCCCTGCTCAATGCCTCAATTCCAATACCGCCGCTTCCTGCAAACAAATCCAGAAAGATACAATCATATAAATAGGGCGCCAGCATATTAAACAGCGTCTCCTTGATACGGTCTGTAGTCGGGCGCGTCTCTATTCCCTCTAACGTCTTAAGTTGTAACCTTCTTGCGCTACCTGCGATTACTCTCATATAAAAACCCCTTATATTCCCTTGAACTGTAATTATTATAAATTTACGCCGTCAATCTGTCAACCATATTAATTCCTAGCTGTACTAGAAGTCCCCAGACGGCGGTAACGGTTCAGACACGCATAGACCTCCTGCTTTCTTGGCATCGCCAGGTTTCCCGGAAGATAACCGCCGTCACATACTGCACCGAGACCATAGGAGTCCAGTTTCCGGTACAGCTCCTCAATAACCTGCCCTAAGGTCCGTTTTCCGTCGAATACATTTTCCTCCAGATGCTTCACAATATTTCCAAGGGAAGTAAGCTGCTCACTGTCCATAAGCTGCTCCACATACCTTAAGTCAATGGTCTCATGGTTCAGCGTCACACCGTCTCTCCCCATGGTCTTAATCTTAATACGGCCCTTACTCTTAAGTCCGGGATAACTGCGAATCTTCCGTTCAAAGGAAGGCTTCTTCGGCCCCTCCTTTGGAAGCGTAAGCTCGGGATAATCCTTCGCAGCCGTCTTCGCCGTCTCCGTAATCTCCTTTGGCACATAACGGTCCATCTGTACGATGGAATCTGCAACCTGAAAATATGCGCCGGAGCTTCCCGCCACGATTACGGTAGAAATCCCGAACTCCTCATAGAGGGCCCGCACCCGTTCGATAAATGGAGTGATGGGTTCCATATCCCGGTGAATCACTCGCTGCATCAGCTCGTCACGCACCATAAAATTCGTTGCGCTGGTATCTTCATCAATGAGAAATGCCTTAGCGCCTGCCTCCATGCTCTCCACTACATTGGCCGCCTGAGAGGTACTGCCGCTGGCATCCTCTGTGTCGAATGCCACCGTATCCTTACCGTTGGGAAGGTCGTTGATGAACATGGAAATATCCGTATGCCGGATGCTTCTTCCGTCCTCCGCACGTATCTTCATGGCGGCCCCGTCCGTCACCACATACTCTCTTCCGTCTCCGGCAATATGGGGATATACGCCCGTCTCCAATGCTTTCAGAAGGGTAGACTTACCATGATAGCCGCCCCCTACAATCAGGGTCACGCCTTTTTTGATTCCCATCCCGCAGAGCTTTCCCTTATAAGGAAGCTCCATGGTCACCTCCATGGACTCAGGGGACACAAAAGGAACCGCACCCTTCATGGGACGCTGGGACACGCCTGATTCTCTGGGGAGAATGGAGCCGTTTGCCACAAAAGCAACCAGCCCCATAGAATCTAACTGTTCTCTGATGGCCTGTTGATCCTCGGACAATTCCATAACCTTCCTTACCTTCCCCTTGTCAAGTCTTCCGTAATACAGCGCCCGCTCCACACAGGAAGGAAGGAAATCATACAGGATCTTCTTAAGCTCCCGGGCATTGATGGTACGTCCGTTGGCCGGGAAGCCCACCTCAAACCGTACCGTCACGTCTCCGCTTGAGGGGTGAATCTCACAGGCCGTCCTCTCCAGAATCTCCTGGGAGCATCTGGTCACACTGATAATGCCGCTTTTGCCCGAGCCCTTCGCCTGAAAGGAAAACTGCTGAATCTGCTCATGAAAATTACGAATCAACAGATCCTGCAAGGCAATCCGTTTATGCTTCTTGTCAAATAATTCCTTGGGAAATCCCGCAGCCCTGCCG
>CATLIP010000265.1 GCA_949957035.1 uncultured Lachnospiraceae bacterium | reverse complement strand
GAGGGCTTCCGACTATCGTGGTCGTAGGCGCAAGGAAGAAAGAGATTGCCGAGTATCTTCAGGAGATGTTCATGAACGAGGTGTTCCGCGTGTATATCAGCCCGGATATGCGGGGGATGGAGCTAGGAGGTTCTCTTAAGAATGTGAGTGCGCTGGCAGCAGGAATTGCGGATGGATTGGGTTATGGAGATAACACAAAGGCAGCGCTGATTACCAGAGGAATTGCCGAGATTGCAAGGCTTGGGGTAAAGATGGGAGGCGCGGTCGAGAGTTTTACCGGACTTACCGGAATCGGGGATTTGATTGTGACCTGCGCAAGTGTTCACAGCCGTAACCGAAAGGCCGGTTATCTCATTGGACAGGGCAGGACTATGCAGGAAGCCATGGACGAGGTGCAGATGGTCGTAGAAGGCGTGTACTCTGCCAAGGCAGCAGTAAAGCTGGGACAAAAATACGGTGTGTCTCTTCCGATTATCGATAAAGTAAGCGAGGTATTATTTGAAGGAAAAGATCCGCGAGAGGCTGTCAACGAGCTGATGCTCCGGGACGGAAGGCCGGAACACCAGGCGTTGCATTGGGAGGAATAGAAAGTACGAAAAATTAATTCTGCCGCACTAGTGCGGCAGTTTTTTTAGGACAGTTGCCCGCATGGTCAGATAGCAGGAAAGACCGCCGATGAAGTTTGAAATGGGCTCGGCAAGAAAGACTCCGGTTACTCCAAGAGTCCCGATGCGGGGGAGCAAAAGTGTCAGTGGGACCACGATAATCACTTTCCGCAGAAGAGAGAAGAATACAGCCTGTTTTGGTTTATTCAGGGCTTTGAACACTCCCTGACCTGCGAACTGGAAGGCCATCATAAAAAATCCAAAGAAGTAGACGTGCATGGAGGGAACGGCTGCCGCTATGAGGTCTCCATTGCGGTTGAAAATGCGGATAAAGAACTCCGGAAAGACAGAAAACAGCCCCCAAATTATCAGCGTATAGGAAAAGCCCAGCCGAGTCATGAAACGGATTGCCCGTTTCATCAGGCGTGTATTGCCGGCTCCGTAGTTATAGCTGATGATGGGGGAGGAGCCTTCTGAGATTGCCATCACAGGCGTCTGGGCAATCTCCCGTACAGAGCTGATTACAGCCATGACACTGATGTAGAGGTCGCCCCCAAAGGTCTGAAGCATTAAGTTGCAGACAATCTGGACCAGACTGTTGGTAAACGCCATGCAGAAGGTGGAGACTCCAAGCTTTACAATCTCCAGAATACAGGAAAGGCTTGGAGAAAATCCATGAAAATCAAGGGTTAATTCTGCCTGTTTACCGGTGAGAAAACATAGGACCCAGAGGGCGGAGAAAAACTGGGAGATAACGGTGGCTAACGCAGCGCCTTTCACGCCCATATGAAGCAGGAAGATAAAGATCGGGTCCAGGATAATATTGAGGGCGGCTCCCAATAATACAGTCTTCATGCCTACCTTTGCAAAGCCCTGGCTGTTGATGTAAGGATTCATGCCGAGAGAGACCATCACAAAGACGGTGCCTGACAGGTAGATTACCATATAACCGGAGGCGTAAGGGTAGGTGGCAGCGCTTGCGCCAAAGAGGAAGAGCAGGGATTTGTGGAAGATAATCCCGGTGAAGGTCAGCAAGATTCCTATGACAACCAGCATGAAGAATGCGTTGTTCATAATCTTCCTGGCTTTTTGTCTGTCGTTCTTTCCCCGGGCAATGGCACAAAGAGGCGCGCCGCCTACGCCGAACAGGTTGGAGAATGCGGTTACCATAGTGATTACAGGGAAACAGAGTCCGAGCCCTGCAAGGGCAAGAGTGCCTTCGCCGGGAATTTTTCCTATGTAGATGCGGTCGATGATGTTGTAAAGAAGATTTAAAAGCTGTGCTGCCAGCATAGGAGTTGTCAGGGAGAGAATATTTCGGGATACATTTTCAGTTCCAAAATCAACTTGCCGAGTCTGCATATTTGCGTTCACTTCTTTCTAAAGTATAATCATTCGATTATTGTATCACAGTTTTTTATCTTATCATATTCTTAATTTCCTTTAAGATTCTAAAAAAATATTTTCATTCTAAAAAAAATCATGTATGATATAGAGTGCTGTGGCAGGATATTTATTTGCAGGCAAGTGTGAAATAGGTATCATGCCCTTGATGTTGTGAGTATAAGCAAAAGAGGACGGTTATGACTAGAAGAGAGATAAAAACCAGAGCAAGGCAGACGGTAAAAAGGCATTATATGATTTTGGTGATGACAGGTTTAATCGCTGTATTTCTGGGACTTCAAAGTTCGAGCTTTGATAACTTTGTGAGGATGTATTCCTCAGAGGATGTGGCGGCTGCGAAGACAGAGATACAGGAAGAACCCGGGAGCGGGGATAATGCAGTGAGTGTGTCCAAGAACGATACAAGAGTAGCGATGGGGAGCGTCGGTCTGATTGACGTGGTGGAGCATATCCTGATGGGAGATCCGGAAAAAGGGCGGGAGCTCTCAGAGAGACTTAAGGAAGCGGAGATTGAACGTTCGAAGGAGGGCAGCCGGGTTCTGGGAAGGAGCCGGGGGGCGTTGTCGAAGCTGGTCAACGGTGTAACATCAGGCTCCTTTATTGTCATGTTTGTATCGGGAGTCAATTCTTTATTCGGTTCGGATAATCTGGGAAGTCTAATTCTAATCATGTTGGCTTTTGCAGGAGTGTTTGGGTTTTATCTGTTGGTGGTCAATACTTATGCAGTGATTGCGGCGAGAATGTTTCTGGAGAGCCGATGCTACGAGAAGCTGCCGATTCATCGGTTTGGTTTTTTGCTGCGTGTGAGGCGGTGGCTCAAGGTATCGATGGGCATGCTGGTGTATACGGCTTTCTTATTCCTGTGGACTCTGACCGTCATTGGGGGATTTGTGAAGTATTATTCTTACTTCTTAGTGCCCTATATTCTGGCAGAGAATCCGGAGATTAGCGGACGGCAGGCGGTCACACTTTCGCGGAAAATGATGCGGGGACATAAGTGGGAATGTTTTATAATGGAATGTTCCTTTATCGGGTGGAGTATCCTTGGGGCATTTACCCTTGGACTTACAGAGGTTTTCTATTCCCTTCCCTACCAGTTGGCGACGTACTGTGAATATTATGCAAAGCTTCGTAACCAGGCAAAAGAGGCAGGTATCCCAGGGGCAGAGCTTCTGAACGACGACTATCTGTATGGGAGAGCCTCAGGGGAGCTTCTGGAAGAAGCATATGCGGATGTGATTGAGTGGAAAAGGGAGCAGAAGGACAGTGTAAAAAAACCAGAGGGCTTTAGAGGGCTTTTGTCAGACTGGTTTGGTATTTACCTGGGCGATTCCAGGGAAGAGCAGGTCTACGAGGAGAATCGGGAGCTTCAGGTGCGGCTTGGCATGTACACAGATGTGGTGGAAGGAAGAGTCTACCCCGTAAGACTGTCCAATTTTCCAGAGGTGA
>CATLIP010000264.1 GCA_949957035.1 uncultured Lachnospiraceae bacterium | reverse complement strand
GGCTTTGCAAGCTCTCTTCTCTCAAACATACTGTTTCCCCTGTACATCTCTAAAAAATCTGTCTCCCTTTTCATGATTATCCTCCAAACTCTGCTATCCCCCGGATTCTCTTCTATTTTAATATTTATATATCTTAAAACCACATTTGTACTATTCACAATATTTTACTATATTTAACAAGAAATTACTATATATTCTACCACAGAACTGTTAAATTAAAAGTATAAAAAACAACACTTTAAAAAATGAAAAAGGAGATATTGACCATGAACCGAAATGTAAAAGAACTAATCTGTCAGATGACTCTGGAAGAAAAAGCCGGAATGTGCTCCGGCCTGGACTTCTGGCACCTCAAAGGCATAGAAAGGCTTGGCATCCCCAGTGTAATGGTAAGCGACGGCCCCCATGGTCTGCGTAAACAGGACGAAAAGGCAGACGCTCTGGGAATCAACGACAGCATCAAAGCTGTTTGTTTCCCTCCTGCCGTATTAAGCGCCTGCTCTTTTGACCGTAACCTCATGCATGAATTTGGAGACGCACTTGGAAAAGAAGCTCAGGCAAACGACCTCTCTGTCGTCCTGGGTCCGGCTGTCAACATCAAGCGTTCCCCCTTATGCGGACGTAATTTTGAATATTATTCCGAAGACCCCTACCTTGCCGGCGAGACTGCCGCCGCTTTCATAAACGGCGTACAAAAGCATCATGTAGGAACCTCAATCAAGCATTTTGCTGCAAATAACCAGGAGTTTAACCGCATGAGTTCCTCTTCCGATGCGGACGAGCGTACTTTACGTGAAATCTATTTCCCAGCATTTGAGACGGCCGTAAAAAAATCCCAGCCTTACACCTTTATGTGCTCCTACAACCGGATTAACGGAACCTTCGCGTCTGAAAATCATTGGCTTCTGACTGACGTTCTGCGTAACGAATGGGGCTTCAAGGGATACGTTATGTCTGACTGGGGCGCTGTCAATGAGCGTGTGGCAGGATTAAAAGCCGGTCTGGAGCTTGAGATGCCATCATCCAACGGTATTTATGACAAGGAGATTGTCGCTGCTGTAAAGGACGGTTCTCTGGATGAAGCGATTCTTGACCAAGCGGTAGCGCGCATTTTAAACGTTATATTTGAATATGCCGACCACCGGGAGGAGCAGGAATTTACACTGGAAGCCGACCATGCCCTTGCTCGAAAAATCGCTGTGGAATCCATGGTTCTTCTGAAAAATGACTCTATCCTCCCCCTAAAGGAAACGGAAAAGATTGCATTTGTCGGAGAATTTGCCCAAAAGCCTCGTTTCCAAGGCGGAGGGAGCTCCCATATCAACAGTTTTCGTATTAGCAGCGCTTTAGATATGGTTTCCGAAAATGAAAATATTACTTATTCCAAAGGTTTCCCCGCAAACGACGACATTTACGATGAAACCCTTGCAAAAGAGGCTGTGGAAACTGCAAAAGCTGCGGATAAGGTTGTCGTTTTTGCCGGTCTTCCGGACAGTTTTGAATCGGAAGGATACGACCGTACACATATGCGTCTACCGGAATGCCAGAACCGCCTGATTAAGGAAATCCTTGCCGTTCAATCAGAGGTAATCATTGTTCTGCACAACGGCTCTCCTGTGGAAATGCCCTGGCTCTCAGGCGTAAAGGGAATACTGGAAGCGTATCTTGGCGGACAGGCTGTGGGAGAAGCTGTGGCTGACATTCTGTTCGGCAAGGCATGTCCTTGCGGGAAGCTGGCTGAATCTATGCCTTATAAGCTGTCTGACAATCCTTCCTATCTTTCTTTCGGTGATGGAGATAATGTAACATACCGGGAAGGCATTTTTGTGGGATACCGTTACTATGACGCGAAAGAAATGCCGGTAGCTTTTCCCTTTGGATACGGGCTTTCTTATACCAGCTTTGCATATGACAACTTGCAGACAGATAAGACAGAGCTGGGGGCGGACGATACATTGACGGTTTCTGTAGATATTACAAATACCGGAGATGTAGAAGGGAAGGAGATTGTGCAGTTATATGTCAGCGACCATACCGGGGCCTGCCGCCGTCCGATTCGAGAGTTGAAGGGATATGAGAAGGTTTCCTTAAAACCCGGTGAGACAAAGACTGTGAAGTTCACTCAGGATTACAGGAGCTTTGCGTGGTATAGCATGGAGATGAAAGACTGGTATGCGGCTGCCGGCGACTATGAGATTTTGATCGGCGCTTCTTCCCGGGATATGCGTCTGTCAGGGAGCGTGCATCTCACGGCACAGAGACAGTTACCTCTTAAAGTACATATGAATACGACACTTGGGGAATTACTGGCGGACGAGCGTACTGCAGCCTACGTGGAGCATTTTAAGCGGCAGTTGGAGGAAGTGTTCAAGATATCTTCTGATGGGGATGAAAAAGAGGACGGGGATGTTGCAATCAGTGATGCGATGAATCATGCGATGGCGGCTTGTATGCCGCTTCGCAATGTTGTATCTTATGGATTTTGCAGTAAGGAAGAGCTTCTAAAGATCATTGATAAGATAAACAGGCAATAATTGACATCTTTGAAAACGGCTTTTTCTTGTATACCCATGGGCAGTATCTGCACCGTAATACGTGCCCTACAGACGAACCGGGACTGCCCATATAGAGTCGCCTTCGGCGAAGGGCAGCCCCTTGGCTATGTAACGGTATTGGCTCCACGCCAATCAGCGGAGTGATTAACGTGGGTGTGAAAAGTAACTATGGATCCTTCTGTCGAAAAAGGTCGAGTTATTTACGTTGACAAATGTCTGCTTTTGTATCATTATAAAAGCAGGCAGACTTCTATCTGTTTTCCCGTAACATACCGCAACATTTTGTATCAGCAGAAACGGAGGATTTTTATGGATAAACTCCAGGGAAGCATAGAAGCGCTCAGCGCTATGCAGATTACGGCAGATATAGACGGGAAGGACGTCCCCAGCAAGACAATCTTACGCCATAAAGAGGTATTGGCAGTGATTTTAAAAGGGGCAGTCTCAGAATACAAAGGATACAGTTTAAAAGAAGTACAGAAGTTCATTGTCCCGGACTCCATTATTAACACCATGGAAGTATCACCAGGCAGAACCAACACTGAGGTTCGTGGCGATAATACCGAATTCATACATCTGAACGAGAAGACAACTCATTTTGACCTGGCATTTCAAGCCAGGAATCCGCAGCTTTCCACAGAAGATATACAGATTAACTTACATATTGATTTGGAACCACAGAAGACCTACACTCCAGGCTATCCCATTGAAAAGCGGGGCCTCTACTATCTTGCACGCCGTCTGTCCTCTCAGTTGTCACTGACATGGGAAGGAACAGATTACAACTTGCTTTCCAAATGCTATAGTATCTTTATCTGCCGGGACGATATTCCGCAGAAGGATAGCTACAGTATCTCCGTCTACGAGATGACCAACACGAAGAATACTGCTTGCGGATAAGTTGCTAAAGAAAATTATGATTT
>CATLIP010000263.1 GCA_949957035.1 uncultured Lachnospiraceae bacterium | reverse complement strand
GGGAATACGGGAATACCTCTTCTGCCAGCATCCCGATTCTTCTTGACGAGATGAATCGGAAGGGCAGACTGAAAGCGGGGCAGAAAATCGTGCTGGCAGGATTCGGCGCCGGACTGACCTGGGGGGCAGCGATTGTTCCCTGGTGCAGATAGAAAAAATCAAAAAGAGAAAATAAAAGGAGATTGAATCATGTTAGAAAAAGTCAAAGAAATCGTATCAGAAAATTTAGGAGTTGACAGTGCACAGATTACAGAAGCGTCTTCCTTCAAGGATGACTTAGGGGCGGATTCCCTGGATTTGTTTGAGATGGTGATGGCATTAGAGGATGAGTATGAGATTGAGATTCCCACAGAGGATTTGGAGCAGATTGCCACAGTAGGAGATGTTGTCAATTATATCAATGAACATAAAGAATAATAGAATACACAGAAGTGTGAGCAGAACATCAAGCTATGGAGGTTATAACAATGCAGACAGAAGTGACCGGATTATTAGGAATTGAATACCCCATCATCCAGGGGGGTATGGCATGGGTCGCTGAGTACCATCTGGCGTCGGCCGTATCCAATGCAGGCGGTCTTGGATTAATCGGAGCCGCAAGCGCGCCGGCCGAGTGGGTACGCGAGCAGATTCGGGAGGCAAAGAAGCTGACTGATAAACCATTTGGCGTCAATATCATGCTGATGAGTCCTTATGCAGACGAGGTGGCAGAAATTGTTGTCCAGGAAGGCGTCAAGGTAGTTACAACAGGTGCGGGAAATCCTGAGAAATACATGAAGATGTGGAAAGAAGCAGATGTGAAGGTTATTCCTGTGGTTGCTTCCGTTGCATTGGCCAAACGTATGGAACGCTGCGGCGCGGATGCTGTTGTGGCGGAAGGGTGTGAGGCCGGAGGCCATATTGGAGAGAATACCACGATGGTATTGGTTCCCCAGATAGTGGACGCTGTGAAGATACCGGTCATTGCAGCAGGCGGTATAGCAGACGGAAGAGGGATTGCGGCGGCGTTTATGCTGGGCGCAAAGGGCGTTCAGATGGGAACACATTTTGTTGTGACCAGAGAGTCACAGGTTCATGAGAATTATAAGGACAGAATCATTCACGCAAAAGATATCGATTCCCGTGTAACGGGAAGAACAACAGGACATCCGGTCCGCGCCCTTCGCAATGACATGACGAAGAAATACATAGAATTGGAGAATAAAGGCGCAGGTTTTGAGGAATTAGAGCATCTGACTCTTGGAGGGCTTCGCAAGGCCGTAGTGGAAGGCGATGTGAAGAACGGCAGCGTGATGGCGGGACAGATTGCCGGTATGGTGAAGGAGAAGCTGTCCTGCAAGGAGCTGATTGACAAATTAGTGAGTGAAACAGACGCATTGATAAAAGGAGCGGGATTTTATGGCTAAGACTGCATTTATCTACCCCGGGCAGGGGGCCCAGAAGACAGGTATGGGCGCTGATTTTTATGAAAAGAGCGAGGCCGCAAGGACAATCTTTGATCAGGCAGGAGAGGCTCTTGGATTGGATATGAAGGCTCTCTGTTTTGAGGAAAATGACAAACTTGACCTGACGGAATATACACAGGCAGCCCTTGTTACCACTTGTCTTGCCATGACGCGGGTTGTAAAGGACAGAGGGCTTCGGGCAGATATGACGGCAGGCTTAAGTCTGGGTGAATACTGTGCCATTGCAGCGGCAGGCGGAATGGACGAGATGGACGCCGTCCGTCTGGTGCGTAAGCGTGGGATATTGATGCAGAACACAGTGCCGGCAGGAGAAGGCGGTATGTGTGCGGTGATTGGACTTGACGCGGCTAAGATGGAAGAAACCCTTGAACAGATACCGGGTGATGATGTGACTATTGCCAATTATAACTGTCCGGGGCAGATTGTGATTACAGGGAAACGAAAAGCAGTAGAAGACGCGTCTGTAAAGCTAAAAGAGGCGGGGGCTAAGCGGGTGATGATGTTAAACGTCAGCGGTCCCTTTCATTCTCCTCTGTTGATTCCCGCGGGAGAAGAACTTGCCAAAGAGCTTGCCACAGTTGGTCTTCATTCTCTTAAGATTCCTTATGTGACGAACGTAACGGCGAAGAAGGTGGAGGATATTGCAGAGACGAAAGAGCTGCTTAAGACTCAGGTAAGCTCTTCGGTACGTTGGATGCAGAGCATGGAATATATGATTGAAGAGGGTGTGGATACATTTGTTGAGATTGGTCCGGGAAAAACTCTTTCAGGGTTCATGAAGAAGATTAATCGTGATGTGAAGGTATACAATATCTCATCATGGGAGGATGTGGAGAAGACATGGAACTGTTTCGGTTAAGGTTTATACCAACCAAAATTCCAGGAAAGCGGCAGGGTAAGCTATGTTAGAAGAAAAAGTTGCAGTTGTGACGGGCGCGTCAAGGGGGATCGGCAGAGCGGTTGCCCGAAGATTTGCTTCGTCGGGCGCATTTGTGGTTATCAATTATAACGGCTCTAAAGAGAGGGCCTTGGAAGTAAAGCAGGAGATTGAGGCCGAGGGAGGAAAAGCGGCAATCTACCAGTGTGATGTGTCAGACTATGGGAAATGTGAGACATTTATTCAGGATGTGATCAGAGAGTACGGACGCATTGACATTCTGGTCAACAACGCAGGCGTTACTGCGGATGGATTGTTGATGAAAATGACGGAGGAAGCATTTGATAAGGTGATTGCTACGAACTTGAAGGGCGCCTTTCACACGATTCGGTTTGCAAGCCGTCAGATGTTGAAACAGAGAAGCGGGCGCATCATCAATATGTCCTCTGTGGTGGGCGTGACGGGCAACGCAGGGCAGGCCAACTACGCCGCCTCCAAGGCCGGAATCATCGGTCTTACCAAGGCGGCGGCCAGAGAGCTTGCTTCCCGCGGTATTACGGTAAATGCTATTGCGCCGGGATTCATTGAGACAGATATGACAAGTGTTCTTCCGGAAAAAGTGAGGGAGGCTTCTGTGGCGCAGATTCCTCTCGGGAGCTTTGGAAAACCGGAGCAGGTGGCGGCGGCAGCGGCATTTCTGGCATCTGAGGACGGGGGATACATTACCGGTCAGGTGCTGCATGTGGATGGCGGCATGGTGATGTAGCTCTGTGTGGTGGTTGAGGATATGGGCGGCAGATTGATATGGTCCCATGTCTTGGAAAGGGATGACAAAGTATGAAAAGAAGAGTTGTAGTAACCGGACTTGGAGCCGTAACGCCAATCGGGAACAGGGTAGAAGAGTTCTGGAACAACGTGAAAGAAGGAAAAGTAGGAATCGGTGAGATTACCAGGTTCGATACTTCTGATTATAAAGTAAAGGTTGCGGCGGAAGTGAAAGATTTTGCGGCAAAGGATTATATGGATTTCAAGGCGGCAAAGCGTATGGAACTATTTTCCCAGTATGCGGTAGCGGCGGCAGAAGAAGCATGTCAGGATTCCGGCCTTGACCTTAAAGCCGAAGACCCTTACCGGGCGGGCGTAATC
>CATLIP010000262.1 GCA_949957035.1 uncultured Lachnospiraceae bacterium | reverse complement strand
CGTGGTTATGTATCTGCTTACATGGCTACAGATATGGATAAGATGGAAGCAATTCTTGAGGATCCATATATCTTGATTACAGATAAGAAGATTTCCAATATTCAGGATATTCTTCCGTTGTTAGAGCAGATTGTACAGTCCGGCGCAAGACTGCTGATTATTGCCGAGGATGTAGAGGGCGAGGCTCTTACGACTCTGATTGTTAACAAGCTGCGCGGAACCTTCAATGTAGCGGCAGTGAAGGCGCCGGGATACGGCGACAGAAGGAAAGAGATGCTCAAAGACATCGCAATCCTCACAGGAGGACAGGTAGTTTCTGACGAGCTTGGAATGGACCTTAAAGAGACCACAATGGATCAGCTTGGACGTGCGAAGTCTGTTAAGGTTCAGAAGGAGAATACCGTTATCGTTGACGGTCTGGGCGACAAGAAGGAGATTGCTGACCGCGTTGCACAGATTAAGATGCAGATTGAAGAGACTACTTCTGATTTCGATAGAGAAAAGCTGCAGGAGAGACTTGCGAAGCTGGCAGGCGGCGTAGCCGTAATTCGTGTAGGCGCTGCAACTGAGACGGAGATGAAGGAAGCTAAGCTTCGTATGGAGGATGCGCTTGCGGCTACAAGAGCAGCGGTAGAAGAAGGAATTATTGCAGGAGGCGGTTCTGCATATATCCATGCGGCAAAAGAGGTTGCGGCTCTGGCAGAAAAGTTAAGCGGTGATGAGAAGACAGGCGCTAATGTAGTATTGAAGGCGCTGGAATCCCCGTTATTCCACATTGCAGCCAACGCCGGACTGGAAGGCTCTGTGATTATCAATAAGGTAAAAGAGTCTGCTGTAGGCGCAGGATTTGATGTGCTGACAGAGAGTTATGTGGATATGGTAGAAAGCGGAATCCTTGACCCGGCAAAGGTTACAAGAAGCGCACTGCAGAATGCTACAAGCGTTGCATCCACATTGCTGACAACAGAATCTGTTGTTGCGAATATTAAAGAAGAGACTCCGGCTATGCCGGCAGGCGCAGGCGGCGGAATGGGCATGATGTAAGGAGGGCGCATTTCTAACGGTTGTGTGAAACTTTCGAGGACTTCTCGCTATGAGGAGTTCTCTTTTTATCATATAGTACATTAAGGGAAGCATGAATGGACGGTTGCACAGTCTGGTGAGGTATGATACAATACATATAATCACATTACAGGGTAAGAAGTTTTCGCACTGGCCCAATAAAGACTACGGAGGAGTAGAGGATGAATGATTTTTATACAGAACAACTGGTAAAAAAGCAGACAGATATGAAGGATATTGTGATTAAGGCAATCTTGGTATCGGCAACGATTGTTTCATTTCTGATTCTATTGATGTATCCCACCGGGCTGCTTTTGCCGATTCTGATGATCGTGCTGGATGTGTTCATGTTCCGGAGACTGAATGTGGAGTATGAATATCTGTTTTTGAACGGAGATTTAGACATCGATAAGATTATGAATAAGGCGAAGAGAAAGAAGCTGTTTAACGCCAATGTGTCTGACATGGAGCTGCTTGCGCCCATTGACGCGGCGGAACTGAATCAATATCGCAACGCCCGTACATTGGATTTCAGTTCACATACTGGACAAGCCAAGGTGTACGCGTTGATTCTGTCCGGACAGGGTGAGCTTCGGAAGGTAATCTTTGAACCCAATGAGACCATTGTGGAAGGCTTCTATATGTTGGCGCCCAGAAAGGTGATTCGTTAGAAATCATGAAAAGATGTCTGAAAAATATCTGAAAAAACTCTTGAAAAGTACAAAAAATCAGTTGACAAATGCTATCATAATTAGTTATGATAGCATTTAAATATATGAAGCAATACTAATTCAGAGAGAAAGAGAGGAATGAAAACCATGGGAAAGATAATCGGAGAAGGAATTACATTTGATGATGTTCTGCTGGTGCCGGCTTATTCAGAAGTAGTTCCAAACCAGGTAGACCTGTCAACTTATTTGACAAAAAGCGTTAAACTGAATATACCGATGATGAGCGCGGGGATGGATACGGTTACAGAACATCGGATGGCTATTGCCATGGCCCGTCAGGGGGGAATCGGTATTATTCATAAGAATATGTCCATCGAGGAACAGGCAGAAGAGGTAGACCAGGTAAAGCGTTCCGAGAATGGAGTCATCACAGATCCATTTTATCTGTCTCCGGAGAATACCTTGGAGGATGCCAACAATCTGATGGGAAAGTTCCGGATTTCCGGCGTTCCGGTTACGGAGAACGGAAAGCTGGTCGGTATCATAACTAATCGTGATTTAAAGTTCGAAGAAGATTTCTCTAAGAAGATTAAGGAGTCTATGACTGCCGAAGGTCTTATCACTGCCCATGAAGGGATTACATTGGAGGAAGCGAAGACCATACTTGCGAAGGCAAGGAAGGAGAAGCTTCCAATCGTAGACAAGGATTTCAACTTAAAAGGTCTGATTACAATTAAAGATATTGAAAAACAGATTAAGTACCCGCTGTCTGCCAAGGATTCACAGGGAAGACTTCTGTGCGGGGCCGCCATTGGAATTACTGCAAACTGTTTGGAGCGCGCCAAAGAGCTGGTGAATGCTAAAGTGGATGTTGTCGTGATGGATTCTGCCCATGGACATTCTGCGAATGTAATCCGCACTGTGGATATGGTGAAGTCCAAGTTCCCGGAACTTCAGGTAATTGCCGGAAATGTGGCGACCGGCGAAGCGGCAGAAGCGCTGATTAAAGCGGGAGTGGACGCTGTGAAGGTAGGAATCGGGCCGGGCTCTATCTGTACCACGCGTATTGTAGCAGGAATTGGCGTGCCGCAGATTACGGCGGTCATGGACTGCTATGAGGCGGCGGATAAATACGGCATTCCGATTATTGCCGATGGAGGAATCAAGTATTCTGGAGACATGACAAAGGCGATTGCCGCAGGCGCGAATGTCTGCATGATGGGAAGCATTTTTGCAGGATGTGACGAGAGTCCGGGAACCTTCGAGCTGTTCCAAGGCAGAAAGTATAAGGTATACCGGGGTATGGGATCCATTGCGGCTATGGAGAATGGAAGCAAGGACCGCTATTTCCAGTCTGATGCAAAGAAGCTTGTACCCGAAGGCGTGGAGGGACGTGTTGCATATAAAGGCTCGGTAGAGGATACGGTATTCCAGTTGATGGGCGGTCTGCGCTCAGGCATGGGATATTGCGGCGCACGTACGATTCAGGAATTGAAGGAGAACGGAAAATTTGTAAAGATTTCCGCGGCATCTTTGAAGGAAAGCCACCCGCATGACATACATATTACAAAAGAGGCTCCTAATTATAGTGTAGACGAATAAGCAGGAAAGATTCATAGCCAGACAGAGAGGTTAGAAAATGAGAAGTGATTTTGGGACAACCACAAAGAAAGAGAGCGCAGCATTATATACATTAAGGAATCAGAAGGGTATGGAGATTGCAGTCTCCGATTACGGGGCTCTGCTGGTGAAGGTTCTGGTTCCGGATAGAGAGGGGAAGCCTGTAGATGTAGTCCTTGGCTATGACGACGTACAGGG
>CATLIP010000261.1 GCA_949957035.1 uncultured Lachnospiraceae bacterium | reverse complement strand
GAGGGGTTCCCCAGGAGGATGTACTTGAAGTGGAGAAGCGTTGGGGATACCATTCCAGAAAGGATAATCAGGTAGACAGGTTTGATTTGTGCGAGGACTGTTATGACGAACTGGTGGGAAGTTTTCGCATTAAAGTTTAGAGAATCAGGAGGAAAACCCGGAATGATTAGGGGTTCCTTCAATAGACTGAATATAAGACAGAGGTAGGATATGTTAGATGTATGTTTGTTAGGGACGGGGGGGATGATGCCGTTACCGTATCGATGGCTTACTGCGCTTATGATACGGTATAATGGCAGCAGTGTGTTGATTGACTGCGGAGAAGGAACGCAGATAGCAATCAAGGAAAAGGGATGGAGTTTTAAACCCATTGACGTAATCTGTTTTACCCATTATCACGGAGACCATATCAGCGGGCTTCCCGGACTGCTTCTTACTATGGGGAACGCAGAACGGACAGAGCCCCTGACGCTTGTGGGGCCTAAGGGATTAGAGCGTGTGGTAAAGGCTCTTCGGGTGATTGCGCCTGAGCTGCCCTTCCCAATCAAATATATGGAGATTACAGAGCCGGAGCAGACATTCGATATGAATGGCTACCGGCTTCAAGCATTTCGGGTTAACCATAATGTTCTGTGCTATGGTTATACGCTGGAGATAGCGCGTGCAGGAAAATTTGATGTAGAACGTGCTAACGCGGCAGAAATTCCTCAGAGGTACTGGGGGATTTTACAGAAAGGTCAGACGGTGGAGAATGATGGAAAGGTGTATACCCCGGATATGGTGCTTGGACCTGCGAGAAAAGGGCTTAAGATTGCATACTGTACGGATACAAGACCGACAGATTCCATCAGGAAGAATGCCGACGGTTCAGATTTGTTTGTCTGTGAGGGAATGTACGGAGAGAAGGACAAGCTTAAGAAGGCGAAGGAATATAAGCATATGACATTTTATGAGGCGGCGCAGCTTGCGAAAGAGGCAAAGGTCAACGAGATGTGGCTGACACATTACAGCCCGTCTTTGACAAGGCCGGAGGAATATATGGACGAGGTGCGCGCAATATTTCCCGGAGCTGTTGCGGCGAAGGACGGGCGTTCGGCGGAGCTTGTGTTTACGGATTGAGTGAGATGGATATTCGTTGATTATCGTAGTCATTGATTATCATAGAAAGAGGGCATGAACATGTGCGGAAAAGAAGATATATTAATCTTAGCGATTGAAAGCTCTTGTGACGAGACGGCGGCGGCAGTCGTTAAAAACGGGCGTGATGTAAGGTCGAATGTGATTTCTTCCCAGATTGCGCTCCATACCCTTTATGGGGGCGTGGTTCCGGAGATTGCCTCCAGAAAACATATTGAAAAGATTAACCAGGTGATTGAGTCGGCCCTTGAGGAGGCCAAGGTTTCCTTAGAGGAGATAGATGCCGTAGGCGTTACCTATGGACCCGGGCTTGTGGGCGCGTTGCTTGTGGGTGTGGCAGAGGCGAAGGCAATCGCATATGCAGCGAAAAAGCCTTTGATTGGAGTCCATCATATTGAGGGACATATTGCGGCTAATTTTATTGAGCATCCGGAATTGGAGCCTCCGTTTTTTTCGTTGGTTGTATCCGGCGGGCATACCCATCTTGTGCGGGTTAAAGATTATGGGAAGTTTGACATCATCGGCCGCACCAGAGATGATGCGGCGGGAGAGGCCTTTGACAAGGTGGCGCGGGCGATTGGACTTGGATATCCGGGAGGGCCGAAGATAGATAAAGTGGCAAAGGAAGGAAACCCGGATGCAATTTTGTTTCCCCGGGCTCATGTGGCAGATTCACCCTATGATTTTAGCTTCAGCGGAGTTAAGTCGGCTGTTTTAAATTATATTAATGGGCGCCGAATGAAGGGGGAGGAATACAGTCAGGCAGACGTGGCGGCTTCTTTTCAGAAGGCGGTTACGGAAGTGCTGGTGGAACATGCGATGCATGCGGTAGAAGAGTATCACGTTAAGCAGTTTGCTATTGCAGGAGGCGTTGCGTCTAACAGTGCGCTGCGTCTGGCGATGAAAGAGGCGTGTGAGCGGCGCGGTGTAAAGTTCTACTATCCGTCGCCGGTTTACTGTACGGATAATGCTGCAATGATTGGGGTTGCCGCTTACTATGAATATAGGAATGGAACACGGCATGGATGGGATTTGAATGCGGTTCCGAATCTTAAGCTGGGGGAGAGATAGATGGTGACAATAGAGAATAAGAAGCGGTGTGTGGCAATCGTGCTGGCTGCCGGATCGGGAAAACGAATGGGGACCTCTGTTCAAAAGCAGTACATTGAACTTGAGGGAAAACCTCTGATCTATTATACCCTGAAAACATTTCAGGAATCGGAGCTGATTGAATCTGTGGTGCTTGTGGTGGGGAGAGGTCAGGTGGCTTATGCGCAGAATGAGATCGCAGCGAAATATGGTTTTTCAAAAGTATGCGCAGTTGTAGAGGGTGGAAAAGAGCGTTATGATTCTGTATGGCAGGGGTTGAAGACGGTAGGGCTAGAGTCAGAGGACTCTTACATATTTATTCATGACGGGGCTCGGCCCTTTGTGGATGACGGGATTTTGCTTCGTGGATATGAGACGGTGGAGCGGTACCGGGCCTGTGTTGCGGGAATGCCCAGCAAGGATACCGTCAAGGTGGTAGATGAACAAGGCTTTGCGGTAAATACTCCAGAGCGCAGATACGTGTGGACGATACAGACGCCGCAGGTTTTTGAAAAATCTCTAATCATGGAGGCTTATGCCAGATTGATGAAGGAGGAGCATGAGAATGTGACGGATGACGCTATGGCTGTAGAAAGAATGATGAAGATACCAGTTAAAATGTTTGAAGGATCTTATCAAAATGTGAAGATTACGACGCCGGAGGATTTGGCGATTGCCAAAGTATTTCTGCATAATTTTGAATAATTTTGAAGAAAAGTGGAAAAAATGGAAAATAGATATTGACGAGGAAAGGATTGTGTGATAGAATAACCTACGTCGCTGAAAACGACAAAATAATTGAATAGATGGAGAGGTATCGAAGTGGTCATAACGAGGCGGTCTTGAAAACCGTTTGTCCGAGAGGGCGCGTGGGTTCGAATCCCACCCTCTCCGTTGGAAAAGCTATCAGCTGTCAAGGCGGTAGTTTTTTCTATGGAAGTATGGATGAGTTTGGAGAAGTACCCAAGCTGGCCGAAGGGGCTCCCCTGGAAAGGGAGTAGGTCGTTAATAGCGGCGCGAGGGTTCAAATCCCTCCTTCTCCGTTCGCGGCTTTAGTTTCGTTATTTATACTGAACATCGGCTGCGAGACACACAAGAAAGCGTGTCGAAAAGATGATGAAAAAACTTGAAGAAAAGTAAAAAAATGTCTTGACAGACATGCGAGCGTGTGATATTCTAGTTAAGCTGACTCGAGAGAGACAGAAAACGACAAAAAGAACCTTGATAATTAAACAATAGACAACAACCCTGAAAATTTCTTAAGAGAAAATTTCAGAACGTGGTTTTGGACATGTAAAGAGAAAGTTCACTATGCTGAACGAATTTTGCGTTGA
>CATLIP010000260.1 GCA_949957035.1 uncultured Lachnospiraceae bacterium | reverse complement strand
CCCTCTTTACAAACCTATGGCCTTATGATAGAATACGTTTGTTCGATTTTTGCGGCGGTACCGCAAGGGAAGGACGGGAAACGTATGGAGCAGGCATTTAAGCTGGTATCGAAGTTCCAGCCCACAGGCGACCAGCCGGAGGCCATCGGGCGGTTGGTAGAGGGCCTGGATAAGGGACACAGGGAACAGACCCTTTTAGGCGTGACGGGTTCTGGCAAGACGTTTACTATGGCAAACGTGATCGCCCGGGTGAACCGCCCCACTTTGGTGCTGGCCCACAACAAAACCCTAGCCGCTCAGCTGTGTTCGGAGTTCCGGGAGTTTTTCCCAGAAAACGCCGTGGAGTATTTTGTGTCCTATTACGATTATTATCAGCCGGAGGCATATGTACCTTCTACAGATACCTATATTGCAAAAGACTCCTCCATTAACGATGAGATTGATAAGCTGAGGTTGTCTGCCACTGCATCATTGACAGAGCGCAGGGATGTGGTAGTCGTAGCCAGTGTGTCTTGCATCTATGGATTGGGAAGCCCGGAAGAGTATGCGGGCATGAGCATGTCTTTACGTCCTGGTATGCAGAAGGATAGGGATGAGGTCATCCGCGGACTGATTGATATGCAGTATGACCGCAATGATATGGACCTCCAGCGGTGTTGCTTTCGTGTGCGGGGGGATGTGTTGGAGATTTATCCCGCGCAGGGAGGAGACTATCTTATCCGCATTGAATTTTTTGGGGACGAGATTGACCGAATTGCGCAGACCGAGCCACTCACTGGGCAGATACATGCGACTTTAGAACACGTGATGATTTATCCGGCATCCCACTATGTGGTGGCGCAGGAGAAGATTCAGACGGCATGTAAAGAGATTGAGAGAGAACTGGAAGGGCGCGTGAAGTATTTCAAGGGAGAGGACAAGCTTCTGGAAGCGCAGCGTATTTCCGAGAGGACGAATTTCGATATTGAGATGCTTAGGGAGACCGGTTTCTGTTCAGGGATAGAGAATTATTCCAGGCATTTGAATGGTATGGCGGAGGGAGAACCGCCATTTACGTTGCTTGACTATTTTAATGACGATTTTCTGATTATAATAGATGAATCCCACATGACGGTTCCACAGATACGTGGTATGTATGCGGGAGACAGGTCACGGAAGAATACGTTGGTCGATTATGGGTTCAGACTGCCTTCTGCGTTGGATAACAGACCACTTAATTTCCAGGAGTTTGAGCAGCATATTGACCAAATGTTGTTCGTCTCTGCAACGCCGTCCAATTATGAGGCTGAGCACGAACTATTCCGTACGGAACAAATTATAAGACCTACAGGGCTGTTAGACCCGGAGGTAGATGTACGCCCTGTAGAAGGACAGATTGATGATTTGATTGCTGAAGTAAATAAAGAGGTGGCGAAGCATCATAAGGTTCTGGTGACAACACTTACCAAACGAATGGCGGAAGATTTGACGGATTATATGAAGGAAGTAGATATCCGTGTGAAATATCTGCATTCGGACATTGACACCTTGGAGCGTGCACAGATTATCCGGGATATGCGATTGGATGTCTTCGATGTATTGGTGGGTATCAATTTGTTGCGGGAAGGGTTAGATATTCCGGAAATTTCTCTGGTAGCGATTCTGGATGCAGACAAGGAAGGCTTCCTGCGCTCCGAGACTTCGCTGATACAGACCATTGGCCGTGCGGCGCGTAATTCGGAAGGACACGTCATTATGTATGCGGACAATATGACGGATTCAATGCGTTCGGCAATTGAAGAGACGAACCGTAGGCGTAAGATTCAGATGCGCTATAATGAGGAGCATGGTATTACACCGCAGACAATCCGCAAAGCGGTCCGTGACTTGATAAGTATTTCAAAGACCATCGAGAAGCAGCAGTTGAAGTTCGAGAAAGACCCGGAGTCCATGGACAGACAGGAATTGGAGAAGCTTATCAAGGAGGTGGAGAAAGAGATGAAGAAAGCGGCCGCAGATTTGAACTTCGAGGCGGCGGCCGAGCTGCGTGACCGGATGAAAGACCTAAAAGGTAAACTGCGGGATTTCGATAAGTAGGCGCTGAATGAAACATAAACAGGAAATTGGATTGAAAAATTAAAGACTTTACCACTCTCGATTTAAGAATTACCGCAAGCAGACTTGCGATATGAATGAATATTGGGGTGGAAAAAGGTTATAGAAAGGCATGAGGATTAATATGTCGGATACGGTAAAGATGCGTCCGCGGGAGTATATTAAAATACGCGGAGCCAATGAACATAATTTAAAAGGGTTGAATGTGGATATTCCACGGAATGAGTTTGTGGTTCTTACAGGGTTGTCGGGTTCAGGGAAATCATCTCTTGCTTTTGACACCATTTATGCGGAAGGGCAAAGAAGATACATGGAATCCCTCTCTTCGTATGCCAGGCAGTTTTTGGGGCAGATGGAGAAGCCGGATGTGGAGAAGATTGAAGGGCTTTCCCCGGCCATTTCCATAGACCAGAAGTCTACGAATCGGAATCCGCGTTCCACCGTGGGGACGGTGACAGAGATTTATGATTATTTTAGACTACTGTATGCAAGAATCGGGATTCCTCATTGCCCGAAATGTGGCAGGGAGATTAAGAGACAGACGGTGGACCAGATTGTAGACCAGATTTTGGATATGTCTGAAGGAACGAAGATTCAGCTTCTTGCGCCGGTGGTACGGGGCAGGAAGGGTGAGCACGCAAAGGTGTTTGACCGCGCCAAGAAGGGCGGCTATGTACGTGTGCGTGTAGACGGCAATATGTATGAGCTGTCTGAAGAAATCCCTATGGATAAGAACATCAAACATAATATTGAGATTGTCGTTGATAGATTGGTAGTCAAAGAGGGGATAGAGAGACGTCTGACGGACTCCATTGAGAATGTTTTTGCATTGGCAGAGGGACAGATGTTATTGGATGTCATCGGGGGAGAGGCGATTAATTTCAGCCAGAATTTTGCATGTCCTGACTGTGGAATCAGCATAGGGGAGATTGAGCCGCGCAGCTTTTCTTTTAACAATCCTTTTGGCGCGTGTCCGGATTGCTTCGGCCTGGGCTCTAAGATGGAATTTGATATAGACTTGATGATTCCTGATAAGGGACTTAGTCTAAGCCAAGGTGCGATTGCTGCTATGGGATGGCAGTCCAGTAAGGACGAGGGCAGTTTCAGCAATGCGATTCTGCAGGCGCTTGCGCAGGAATACGGATTCAGCCTGGACACGCCTTATGAAAAACTTACTCAGAAAGCACAGGATGTAATTTGTCATGGTACTGACGGAAAGAAAGTAGATGTCTATTATGAAGGACAGCGGGGGAAGGGTGTTTATCCGGTAGCTTTCGAGGGACTGGTCAAAAATATGGAAAGGAAGTACCGGGAGACGGGTTCTGACTTGGTTAAGCAGGAGTTTGAGAGCTATATGCGCATTACTCCTTGTAAGGAATGTAAAGGGATGCGCCTTAAGAAAGAGTCCCTTGCAGTGACGGTATGCGATAAGAACATTTATGATATTACCTCCACCTCAATTAATAAATTACATGCC
>CATLIP010000259.1 GCA_949957035.1 uncultured Lachnospiraceae bacterium | reverse complement strand
TGATATCTGGGGGCTTAAATATGACTCACGCATGGCAGGGCTTATCGCAAAATATAACGTTGCCTGCTGTCTGATGCATAATCGGAAAGAGGCCGTTTATCAGGATTTTCTTTCGGATTTTATGGCGGATATGAGAGAATGTATACATATTGCCAAAGAAGCGGCCATATCTGACGATAAGATTATTTTAGACCCTGGAGTAGGATTTGGAAAGACCTATGAAATGAACCTTGAGATTATACGGGAAGTGGGCCGGATGCAGGAATTTGGGTATCCTGTTCTTCTCGCAGCCTCCCGAAAATCTGTAATCGGACTGACTCTTGACCTTCCCGAAAATGAGCGGGAGGAGGGAACCCTTGCCACTACCGTTTATGGAGCGCTGAACGGCTGCTCCTTTGTGAGAGTCCATGACGTCAAAGGGAATCGAAGAGCAATTCAGATGATAGAAGCAATCAGATAGCATTTACCGTCAGGAGGTTATATGGACCAGATTAAAATTAAGAACCTGGAAATATTTGCCCGCCATGGGGTATTTCCGGAGGAAAATGTACTTGGACAGAAATTCATTGTCTCAGCCACCCTGTATACGGATACAAGAAATGCCGGAAAGACGGATGAGTTGGACGCTTCCATTCACTATGGAGAGATTTGTCAGCGGATACAACATTTCCTGACCGCGCAGACCTTCAAGCTGCTAGAGCGCGCCGCCGAAGGCTTAGCAGAAATGCTCCTTATGGACACTCCCCGCTTAGAGAAGATTCGTCTGGAAATAAAAAAACCTTGGGCGCCTGTGGGACTTTCTCTGGAAACTGTTTCGGTTGAAATTGAGCGCAAATGGCATACCGCATATATTGCCTTAGGCTCTAACATGGGTGACAAAGAACAGTATCTTAACCAGGCTGTTTCGGCGCTGAATCGGACTTCCTGCTGCACAGTGACGAAGGTTTCTTCCTTCCTGCCAACGAAGCCTTACGGCGTGACAGACCAAGAGGATTTTCTTAATGGGTGCCTTACGCTTCGCACCCTGCTGACGCCGCAGGAATTGCTGGAGGTGCTTCACAGGATTGAGCAAGAGGCAGGCCGGGAGCGTGTCATTCGCTGGGGACCTCGGACTCTGGATTTGGATATTATTTTCTATGATGATTGGATTGTGGAGGATGAGGAACTGTGTATTCCTCATGTGGATATGCATAGAAGGGAATTTGTGTTGAAGCCTCTGCATGAGATTGCGCCTTATAAACGTCATCCATGTACCGGGAAAACAGTTCGGGAGATGTTGGAAGAGGTATTCTATAGTTGACCACTCTCCCCCAAAAGTGTTATAAATATCTTAGGATTGTATCAACAACACATATAGGAGATTAACATGCCAAACATCAAATTAATGGAAACGGCGCTTCCAATCGCGCCCTTAAAAATCGCGGCTCTTGATTCCTGCAGGGAGCTTGGGCAAAAAGTAGACCAATACATTGTTAAGTTCCGACAGGACACTCTGCGGGAATCTCTGGATTCTCCGCTCTTTTCCAGTTACCAACTGGATAGCTACCTGGTGGGCTGTCAATGCCCGCGCTTTGGCACCGGGGAAGCCAAAGGCCTCATCCACGAATCTATCCGCGGCAAAGACTTATTTATCATCGTTGACGTATGCAACTACAGCCTGACTTACACAGTCAACGGGCACCCGAACCATATGTCTCCGGATGACCATTATCAAGACCTGAAGCGCATCATCTCGGCAGCCAACGGCAAGGCTCACAGGTTAAACGTTCTCATGCCTTTCCTGTACGAGGGACGCCAGCACAAACGCACCAAACGGGAGTCTTTAGACTGTGCCTTAGCCCTTCAGGAATTAACGGATATGGGCGTGGACAATATCATCACCTTTGACGCCCATGACCCGAGGGTGCAGAATTCCATCCCGCTCCACGGTTTCGACAGCTTTAACCCGCCCTACCAGTTCATAAAGGCTCTCCTGCGTGCAGAACCGGAGCTGATCGTGGACAAAGACCACCTGATGATTGTAAGCCCTGACGAAGGCGCTATGCACCGCGCCGTCTATTTCTCCAACGTAACCGGCGTGAACATGGGGATGTTCTACAAACGCCGGGATTATTCCACAATCGTAAAGGGAAAGAATCCGATTGTCGCACATGAATTTTTGGGAGATGATGTTCATGGAAAGGATGTAATTATTGTTGACGACATGATTTCTTCCGGGGAAAGTATGCTGGATGTTGCGAAACAGATTAAGGAACGCGGCGCAAACCGGGTATTTGTCTGCACCACCTTCGGCCTGTTCACGGAGGGCTTCGGAATCTTTGATGACTATTATAATAAAGGTTATATTAACCGCGTCATTACAACCAATCTTACCTATCTTCCGCCAGAGGCCTATGAAAAGCCATATTTCGTAGTAGCTGATATGAGTAAGTTCATCGCGCTGATTATAGATTCCATGAACCATGACATATCCATTGGAAAAGTTTTGAATCCGACAGATAAGATTCATGCGTTATTGAACCAACACAACAAAAATTAAAATAATAGAGCTGTCAGGAAATATATAGTACGTAAATCCCATTTCCTGACAGCCCTATTCTCACATATTCATCGATACATTCTAAAAATTCGTATATTTCTCACCATTCTGCATCCGAACCCCTTTTGCAGCCGCCAGCTCAGAGACCGTTACCAACTGAAATCCCTTCTCGATCAACTTCGGAATCAATACAATAGCTGCATCTACACTCTCTGTATGGATATCATGCATCAGTATAATATCACCATCCTCTGCCTTCCCCATAACATTATCAATCGTAGTCTGTGCGTTCCTGGTCTTCCAGTCCAGAGTGTCTATATTCCAAAGAATCAACGGCATCCCTGCCACAGACTTCAAAGTACTTCCAATTGCCCCATACGGAGGACGCAATACAGAAGCTGCCTGACCTGCCGCATCCTTTAAATTCTGGTTCGTACGGTCAATCTGGTCGCGGATTCCCGCCGCATCCATCTTAGAAAGGTCAGGATGGTCAAAGGAATGACTTCCAAGCTCACAGCCAATCTCCTTCATCCGCTTCACCTCATTCTGATATCTCGGTACATTCTTCCCCTGCATGAAGAAGGTTGCATGAGCATGGTTCGCCGCAAGAACCTCCAGAAGCTCTCCGGTACGCTGCCCCGGCCCGTCGTCGAAAGTCAGCGCAACCATCGGTCTATTGGGATCTACATTGCTGTCCTCTGCAGACTGAAGCACCCCCTCCTTATCGAAGGAACACTTGGCCATCCCTATGTAAAGCTCACCCTTAGCCATCTTTCCTTCCTGGTCAAAATAATAGGTCTTCTCGTCAATATCCTTCCAGCCGGTCACCATACGGCCGTCTGCCTCAAGATAGTATCTGGAATCCTCCACATCCACCCAGCCGGTCTTACGGATACCGTCACCGTCCATATAATACCTGACGCCGTCCACATCCGCCCAGCCGGTCACTTTATTGCCATCTCCGTCAAAATAGTAGGTGTTCCCTTTGGAAACCACGAACTCATTGGTTACATAGCTTCCATCATAGCGTTTAA
>CATLIP010000258.1 GCA_949957035.1 uncultured Lachnospiraceae bacterium | reverse complement strand
TCACAGCCGATGAGAAACAGACAGCATATGCTGATATGTATGTACAGATATCCTATCAGGAAATGTATGACAGTATTATTTCTAAGTGTATAGAGCATCCTCAGGTTTCTGACGACGGCAGGTATCTTTTGGAGCAGTATGCCGCTAATCTAAGAGAAACTATCCATAATTCCAACACACCGATGGCGCTCGTAAATATTAATCTCTGTAAGGAGCTCTACGATGATTACACCGATGTGATGGATGAGATTTTTGAGACAGTGGAGAGGACGGAAAATATCGGGGAGAGTAAAGAGACTGTTTGCATGGTATATGAGCATTACAGGAGCATTTTTGATGAGATTTATCTTTCCGTGGATGAGAAGTATGGCAGGACGCCCAAAACTCTTCTGCAGCGTCAGGTCATAAATTTTACGGAATTGTACAGACGCGGAGCCGTAACTGCCGATATGCATTTTACGATGAAATATGATGGAGAAATTTATCATGCGAAGACGGTTCTTTCGGATAACAGGAAGGAATGCTTTTTCCAGGTGCTTGATGAGAATCAAAGACCGTTCCGTGATGAAAGGACAGGCGAAATCATAGGGGTGTATGAAAGCTCATCCTCTGCGGGTGTGGATGCCATCAACCTGCGCAGGGAGAAAAAGGGGATATCCGGGAGAATCAAGACGCTCAGGGGGACAACATACTGGATTAACGATGAGGGCTTTAGTGTCAAGGATTTAATCGAACAGCATAGAGGGTGAACATGGTGTGAGGGAAGACAGGAGAAAACAGGATGAACAAGCAAAGAAAAGTTGAATTATTGTATCGGAGAGCACAAGGAGAAAGCCTGAATATAAGTCCCGACGAGGCCAAGGAATTGAGTAAGTATAAGGTTTCCAAAGTGGGGAAGACGCTCAATACCAAGACGAATCTCCAACAGTATGTGACTGCTGTGGATAAGGGGTACCGCAAGACTTTCTATGATTGGTGCCTTGATAACAATAAAGGGGATGGGAGAAGAAAAGACGGCAGAGCAGAAGATATCAGGAGTTTTAACAGGGACCAGAGCATTGCGGTTATTGCAATGGGTTGGTTGATGTGGGGAGTCGCAATCTATTGGATTATGGGAGGAACTACTCCTGTAGGGACATGCGCCGCTATGGGGGCTGTTATAGCCTTTGTATTATATCGGATGAAAAGAGAGGCGGTAGGGCTTACGTGTATCCTGCTTCCGATTATTCTGGCGGTAATCTTTGGCCGCAAATAAGCAGTCCGGAGGTATATTTGCCGGCAGGGTATCAGGTAAAAGGATAGAGTATGATAATGACCGGCGAAAAGGTTATAACATCTTTTCGCCGGTCATGTGCATTGTATCAGTTTTGGGATTAGTATGTCTTGACCATCCGGCTAAGAAGATACTGCGCGTAGCGGGAGAATAGTCCCCTGTCTGTTTTGCGCTCGTCCGTCAGTTCAAAGAACAGTTCTTTGCTCTTATAATCCCGTTTAAAGAAAGGCTCCATAAAAATATCCCACTGGGGCAGGAATATAGAGTATTTACGGGTATAACAGGTTGCGGCGGTGGCTTGCGTGCGGTGTTCTTTGTCTACGAAATCGGCCACGGATTTGTGGAGCGCCGTGTCTTCTACCGGAAGATAATAGTAATCCCTATAGTTCGTGTAGAAATATTTCATCTCTTCTTCATAGACAGGTGCTTTCAAGGTAGCTTCCGTACCTTCCCCGCTGAAACAACAACCGTTCGACCTGTTGGAGACCGCAAGGGGAAGGGCAGTGGGGAGAATCAGTTTCATCAAAAGCTCCTGGCGCTCATTCCCATGATAGTCTTTATAGCGGTTTGATTGCACTTTCTTAGCTTTGAGCGGCAGGTTGAACAGGTCATGGAAAGCAAGAAGGGGCAGAATCTGCAACATGCCTTTCATGTCCTCACTGTTGTGCAGGAGGAGAAGACGATATGCTTCCTCATTGGGAGATTTGACGTATTCATGGTAAATACTTATCAGCTCCCCGCCATTATAAGTATCATCCCGGTTGATTTTGAGCAGTTCCTCCAATGTTTTCTGCTTACAGTTTGGTGTGTGCAGAAAAAACTTATATGGGGAGATTCTTTTATAAATATCAATTCCCTCAAAATTGTCAAAATTGTAGGAAAGCTCCAATATTTCGCATTTCTGTAAAAGATAAGGCAGGTCGAAATTGTTGCCGTTAAAATGAACCAGATGGGAAAAGCCTGCCGCGAAGGAAAAGAAGTCGTCAAGCAACGACTGTTCCTGTTCGTAGTTTTCTGCAAACCATTGCCTGATATGCCAGTTGCCGCCGCTGTAATAGGCAGCGCCTATCAGGTAGAGAGAGGAATTTTTGGCTGTAAATCCAGTGGTTTCAATGTCTATAAACAACAGCTTGCCAAGGGGGGCAATCTGCTCTAAGGGATACTGTACCGTAAAATTTTCAAGGGTCTGGTTGATTGTTCTCATGCTTATCCTCCTTATGTACCCGCGAACTCATGCGCAAAGAAACTGCGGGAGCAGATACTTGCCTGAAAGTGATGTACTGGTATAACGCTCCCAAAATCCGCATAGATAATGGTAATCCGGACTTTATATATATTAACATATTTTTTGAAATAGCAGTAGTTTTTTTCGTCGAAAAATAGTATATTTATAAGGTAAGTGTTTTTTTCACGGGAATTACGCCTGCGGTTGTTTATTAAGGCAGGAGTACATATTGATACGAATGGAAAGAGGGGAGAAAAATGTCGAAATTAACATTCCAGGGCGGTATCCATCCTTATGACGGCAAGGAATTGTCCAAGGATAAGCCGATTAAAGCTGTGCTTCCCAAGGGAGATTTGGTTTATCCGTTGTCGCAGCATATTGGCGCGCCGGCGAAACCGATTGTGCAGAAGGGAGAGCGTGTACTGACAGGCCAGAAGATTGCGGAGGCAGGAGGTTTTGTGTCCGCACCGATTTATGCCACAGTGTCCGGCACGGTCAAAGTAATTGAGCCGAGACGGGTGGTTACCGGTGACAATGTGATGAGCATTGTTATCGAGAATGACGGGCTCTACGAAGAGGTGGGGTATCCCAGGTTAAAGCCGCCGGAACAGATGAGCCGGGAAGAGATTATTGAGAGGATTAAAGAAGCCGGGATTGTGGGAATGGGCGGCGCCGGGTTCCCGACTTTTATCAAGCTTTCGCCCAAAGAGCCGGAGAAAATCGATTATGTGATTGCCAACTGTGCGGAGTGTGAGCCATATCTGACGTCCGATTACAGGAGGATGATAGAAGAGCCGGAGAAACTTGTAAAGGGACTGAAAGTTTCCCTGCAGCTTTTTCCCAATGCCAGGGGCATCCTTGCGGTAGAGGACAATAAACCGGACTGTGTGGAAATATTGAAGAAGCTGACCAAGGACGAGACGCGTATCAGTGTGAAGGCGCTTAAGACCAAATATCCCCACGGAGCCGAGAGACAGATTATCTATGCCACTACCGGCAGGGCAATCAACTCGAAGATGCTGCCAGCGGACGCAGGGTGCGTAGTCAATAACGTGGACACGATTGTGGCTATTTACCATGCAATCTAT
>CATLIP010000257.1 GCA_949957035.1 uncultured Lachnospiraceae bacterium | reverse complement strand
TACTGGGAGAATTATACAGAGATGGACCAGTATGGTTACGAGAACTACGATAATCAGCAGGCGCTTTTCAGTCAGGTAAATGCAAGTCAGGAACACCGGAAAAAAAGGAGCTTGTGGCGAAAGATGCTGGATTCGCCCTTTTTCGGCAGTGTAGATTTTGTCTACGACGGTGAGGAGGAGAGGGAGACCTTCTATATCGGAATCGGAAATTTTGCCAGAGAAAGGGGCAGTGTCCCGCTGATTTATGACTGGCGGGCCCCGGTCAGCGGATTATTCTATGATTTTGACAAAGGAGCAGCATCTTATGAGGCTCCTGCCGGAGAGATGAAGGGGGAGATTCTGTCAAAATGGCAGTACAAGATTCGCGGCGGTAAGATGGTCTATGAGTTCGAGAGCGATATGAAGATTGACGACGATATTTTGAAGCAGGAGCTGAGCGCCAACAGCGACACACAGCTTAAGAATATCGTTCGGACGATACAGAGGGAGCAGAATGGTATTATCCGTAATACACAGGACAAGATTCTGATTATCCAGGGGGCGGCAGGAAGCGGAAAGACTTCAATTGCGCTGCATCGGATTGCATATCTGCTGTACCATGACAGAGGAAGCTTAGAGTCTTCTAATATCTTGATTCTGTCGCCCAATAGCGTATTTTCTGATTATATCTCCCATATTCTGCCAGAGCTTGGCGAGGAAAATATACGGGAGATGAGCTTTGACCTCTTTGCCTACAGACAGCTTCACAAGATTGCAAAGGATTGTGAGGACAGGTGGAATCATATAGAGAAGCAGATGAAAGGCTCTTCGGATGATGGGCGGTATCGCTGGAAACAGTCTAAAGAGTATGTGGCGGCAGTGGAAGGATTTCTGGTAGAGCTTGAAGATCGTCTGGTAGATTTTAAAGATATCCGATATGAAAAGATGGAGAAGAAAGCAGAAGATATTCTCCATATGTTCTACTTCCGTTTTCAGAATATCCCACTCTTGTCCCGCATGGATGCGGTGATGGAGTATTATATTGATGAATATGAGACACTTTGCGGGCGTAATCTTTCAGATGAAGGGAGAGAAGCTGTCAAAGACCAGTTTCACAGTATGTATGTCACCCGGGACATTTACAAGATTTATAACTGGCTGCTGGAAGAATATGGATGGAAACGGCTCCCAAACCTGCCATGGGAGGAGAGAATACTGGCTTATGAGGATGTGTATCCCATGTTATATCTGAGATACCGCCTGCTTACTGTGGCAGATCAGAGGAATATCCGCCATCTTGTCATTGATGAGATGCAGGATTACTCCTATCTCCAGTATGTGATTCTTGAGAAGCTGTTTTCCTGTAACATGACAATTTTGGGGGACCGGGCTCAGACGGTGGATGATCGGGCGCAGGATGTCCTGACATTTCTGCCAAAGATATTGGGGAAGAAAGTACGTAAGATTGAGTTGAACCGAAGCTACCGGAACACATACGAAATAGCGGAATATGCCAACCGGATTGCCGGGATACAGGGGATTGAATATTTGAAACGGCATGGCAGGGACGTGGAGGAGACAGAGTGCGTTTCCGTGGAAGAGGCGGTGGACATCATTCTTGAAAAAGTGCATCTGGGAGAGAATGGATATGAAACCGCGGCAGTACTCACAATGACGGAGGCAGAAGCACGCAGTCTCTATGAAGCTGTTCGGGAGAAACGAAGGGACGTATTCTATATTGACCGGGACAGCGAAAGATTTTGGAAAGGGATTACGGTTACGACTTACTATATGGCTAAAGGGCTGGAATTTGACCAGGTATTTGTGGCAGGGGGAGAGCCGGAAAGTCCCTTCTTTAAGCAGTTTATGTATATCTGTGCGACACGAGCCCTTCATGAGCTGTACGTATTGAAATAAGCTTTACGGCAATTATACGAACCTTATCCAACGGCATAGGATGTGCTTAGTACAGCCTGCATATCCTTTGGCAGAGGTGCGTGGAAGGTCATTTCTTCCTCTGTTATAGGATGGATAAATGCAAGCCTATGAGAGTGCAGCGCTTGTCTCTCAATATTTTCCATGTCGGGGTTATATAGATAATCCCCGATTAGCGGAAAGCCAAGATATTTCATATGGATTCGGATTTGATGGGTGCGGCCTGTTTCCAGACGAAGGGAAACTAAGCTGTGCCCATTTTTTTCTTCCATAACTTTGTAATGGGTGACTGCTGTCTCGCCATGTTCAAAGTCTACGGTCCGTTCGATGATGGTGCCGGGTTTGCGGGCTAAAGGAGCGTTGATGGTGCCGTACTGCGGTGTGACCTGACCTCGCACGATGGCAAGATATTCTCTGTGAATTTGGCGCCTGCGCACCATGTCAGAGAGAATGCTTGCGCTGACCAGATGCTTTGCAACTACGGTAAGTCCGGAAGTGTCACGGTCCAGACGGTTTAAGCAGCGGAAGATAAAGGGCTTTTTCTGTTCCTGATAGTACCAGGCGAGCGCATTTGCCATAGAGTTCGTGTAATGATTCAGGGACGGGTGGATGGGCATTCCGGCAGGTTTGTTGATGACAATGAGGTCTTCATCCTCGTATACAATATCAAGAGGAAGATGAACAGGCGGAATCTTCCTGGAACATTCTGTCTCGCAGATGCGAACCGTAAGGGAGTCGCCGGATGCAAGCTGACGGCGCATATAGCAGTGGACGCCATTGACAAGAATGCTCTCAGGCATGCGCTTGATTTCTGCCAGGTTTTGGCCGGAGTAACCGCGCCGTTTTAAGAATTGTTCTACACGCAAGCCGTCGCTTGCGGAATCGATGACATAATGAATGACTCGCTTCATATCCGTTCTCCTTAAAAGAAATTTGTCCAGATGGATTCTATTACCCCAAATTGGTTGTGAGAATCATTTTTATTTTAGTATAGCACATTTGAAGGAAAAATGATGAAATTCGTGAGAAAAGAATTTGTAAAATCAAATGGAGGATGTTATGATAAATAAAATCATGAAAAGGAGAGATAGAAAAATGGCGAAATTAAGTACGCTGTGTTATATTAAGCGTGACCATCAATATTTGATGCTGCATAGGACAGTGAAAAAGAATGATGTGAATAAGGATAAATGGATTGGCGTGGGAGGGCATTTTGAGGAGGATGAAAGCCCCGAAGAATGTCTGCTGCGTGAGGTGAAAGAAGAGACCGGCTATATACTGACTTCGTATCAGTATCGGGGAATTGTAACGTTTATATCGGGAAATGGTGTTACGGAATATATGTCGCTGTTCACGGCGGATGGATTTGAGGGAGAGCCGATTCCATGTAATGAAGGAGAATTGGAGTGGGTGGATATTGACAAGGTGAAGGAGTTGAATATTTGGGAGGGAGATAAGATATTTTTCCGCCTGTTGGAGGAGAACCGGCCCTTTTTTTCACTGAAATTGAGCTATGACGCGGCGACTGTGCTGTGCCGGGCAGTCCTGGATGGGAAGGAGCTGGCGATTTGAAAGAGAAGCTGCTGGTGTCTGCCTGCCTGCTGGGAGAAAACTGCAAGTACAGCGGCGGCAACAATTACTGCTCTGATGTGGAAAAGCTGCGGGAACGGTTCGAGATCATCTCCGTCTGCCCGGAGCAGCTG
>CATLIP010000256.1 GCA_949957035.1 uncultured Lachnospiraceae bacterium | reverse complement strand
AGAACCGACAGCATGAGCACAGGGTATTCTCATAGATATACGGCAGAAGCTCTTTAGGCAAATATTTTGAGCCGCCCCGCTTAAACATGTCAAGGATTGCCATAAACGGCCCGTGCCATGAAATGTTTTCTTTATAAGTGACCGGAAGGGACGTTACCAGAGAAACTAAGATGTCATGATCTTCCTTTTGATAGTTATTGGCAAGCAGACAGATTACATCCTCTGTACGTTCTTTTCTATCCAAAAGCTCTATTGCATAATCGTGAACCTTTTTATCCCTGACAGATTGTAGAGCTAGAAATGCATTTTCCCTGAGGCATTCATCCTCTGACCTGGAATCCCGTATCACCGTCTTTGCATCCAGGAATTCAGGACATTTTCCCTTTTCCAAAAGCCTTAGAAGCTGCGAACGCAATGACAGGTCTGTCTCCTTCTGGTAATAAGCCGTAAGCTCTCTTACTTCTTCTGTCTTGCCGTTTTTTAACATCATAGACGCCGCCATGATTGGAACCGTCCTGCCGACGCGGCCTCCCTCCTTCAGGTTATGATATATATTGTCTGCGGTCAGAGCCTCCTGCTTTTTTCGTCGGGGTTCGTCTCCCTCGTTTTTCCAGTATTCCTCCTGCTTTTCCATAGATGAAAGATAACTCTGTATCCCTCTGTTGTTCTTAGCTTTTTCCTTTATCCTCCTGCGGATATTGGCCTTACCGCACTTATCTTCCCCATACCATTGAAATGTTTCAAAATGCCAGTAACAAAGCCTGGGATTTTTAAGAAACAAAAAACCCAACTCCTCCATAACCTTAAAATATCGCTTTTCCCACTCGTCTTCTGTGTGCGCAAGCCTCACAACCGAGATACAAAGAACGCTGAAATTATAGCGCAGCGGCGGTATATCTTCAGAAATATGCCGATTAGGATGTTTTAACATCTCATACATCATGCCAAAGTATTTTTTCAATATTCCAGCGGCAGACAGATTTCCGTCCTGGGCTGCCAACTCAAGAAAACAGCAGGCATAGGAAAATCCCCAACCATAATCAAATATATTTTTGTCAAGATAAACTGCCGCCGCCTCTACAAACGGCTGCCTGTCCGGAAAACACTTTACCATCTCATAGAGATGGCGGCTTTTTGGCCCCTCGCATTGGGCGTCGTAGGCAGATTCATGGGTACACGCCCACAATACTATATCTCGGTATTTCTCCAAATTCTGAGTCGTCTGCAATTCCTGGACACACCTTCCAAGCCCGCATTGCACAGTGCGTTTAAATTCCTTCTTCGTCATAACCCTTTACTGCAATAGATACTCGATAAACTTAGCCGCCATCTTTGGATTCTGGCTGTTGATTGGAACCGCCGCATAGATTTTATCGTAGGAGGTCATAGCCTCTTTCTCCAGAATATTTCCGGCTTCAAGCAGTACGCCGTAATCGCCGGCTGTCCCGCCATAGGCCACTCCATTTTCACTCAGAAGCTCACCCATATTCATAAATCCCTCCTGGTCGGCATACTCCCAAAAGACGCTTTCCGAGCACACCAGCACATCCACGGCATCCGCACCCATCAGCGTGGTCAAGGCTGTCTTGCTGGTGGTGCCGCCCTTGTCGTCTGGAATGTTGGCGCGGATACGCACCACCCCCTCCTCCTTGCCGATCCCTGCATATTGGGCAAACTCTTCCCCAAGCCACTCTGCTTTCTGGCTGTCTCCCCCAATCACGACGGCATTCAGAAGAACCTTCGTATGCATCCCCTTGTACATAGTCACTCCAAGACAAACTAGGCCAACCAGGATTATGGCTGCAAACAGCCATGACTTGTAGTACATCCACAGATATTCCAGCTTCTTGCCAAATGTCATGGTCCCCCAGGTTCCCTTAATGATATCTTCTTCTTTAATAACCTCTTCCCTTACGTCTTCCTCGCTCATCCGCGCCTCCTATACGACCGCAAAAGCTCTATAACGTCTTTCTGACCCTGCAGGGATTCCCATAGGCAACCACATTTGCCGGAATGTCCCTGGTCACAATACTTCCTGCGCCGATGGTCGTATTCTCTCCAATCGTGACCCCAGGAAGGACGATTACATTTGCCCCAAGCCAAACGCCGTCCCCGATACGGACAGACTTGTTAAACTGCATCCCCTTTTTCCTAAGCTCTGCCTCCAATGGGTGTCCCGCAGTCACAAGGGTCACGTTCGGTCCAATCATCACATGATTGCCGATATAGATATCAGCATCATCCACCAGGGTCAGGTTGAAATTCACATATACGTTATCCCCAAAATGACTATTCTTCCCCCAATTCGCCCGAAGAGGAGGCTCGATGACGCAGCCCTCTCCCAAATCACCCAGCAGCTCCTTCAATATCTCCTGCTGCTTCCTGCGGTTGGAGGGTCTGGTCTGATTAAACTCATACATTAAATCATTGTACCTCCACTGGAGCTCGTACAAGTCTGCGTCCGATGCATCATATAACTCCCCGCTTTTGATAATTTCTTCTGTAACCATCTCTTTTCTCCCTTCTTACTGTTAATGGGTATTATACCACCGGAAAGAGGTTTCTACAATCACGAAAAATCCTTCACATCCTGCGCCTTTAGTATTTCCCTTATAATACTCTCAATATCCCGTCCTGAAATCGTAATATCCTGAATCTCACACCGCTTAGCCACCGCCTCGATAATTCCCATACTGTCAGCCGTGTCCGCATCATACTCAAAGCTCAGACTATGGTTTGTCATGCCGAAAACCTCCACCCCTTCCATGGCAAACGTCTCTTTCTCACACCACGGATTCACATCCACCTCGAACTGAATCTGCTTCTTCCGATTGAAATCAAGCTTCACCTTCTGCATCTGGTCATCCAATATAACTTTCCCGCGATTGATTAACACAATCCTCTGGCACAGCGATTCAATATCCTGAAAGTCATGGCTGGTCACGATAAACGTGGTCTTCTCCTCCACATTCATCCGACGGATAAATTCCCTAATCCCTGCCTTTGACTCCGCATCCAGCCCAATGGTAGGCTCGTCCAGAAACACAATCTTCGGATCATGCAGAAATGCGGCCGCAATATTACACCTCATCTTCTGCCCCAGGGACAACTGCCGTTCAGGAATTGACAGCAAAGGGGCCAACCCCATAATCTCTGTAAACTTCTCCAAATTCTCCTGAAACCTTTTTTCCGGAATATCATACAGCTTCTGAAACAGCCGGTATGATTCAATCACCGGCACATCCCACCAGAGGAGCGAACGATTCCCAAATACCGCGCCGATACCCTTACTATTGCGAACCCTATCCTTAAACGGGTCCAGCCCGTTAATCTTCACACTCCCTTGTGTCGGCTTTAAGATACCGCAGAGCATTTTGATGGTGGTAGATTTGCCGGAGCCGTTCGGCCCCACATACCCTACGGCTTCCCCCTCCTCTATGGAGAAATCCACACTGTCCACCGCCCTAAGCGCCTCATAATCTGGCGCAAACATAGAGCGCAGCGCCTGGCCACGCGTCTGGGAGTTCTTTCTTCAGCTTTGATTGGGGAAGCGGTGCTCTACCGGTTCGACTACAAGGGCGGCGCGGAACTGGGGTGCCGCATCCTGCCGGAGTTCGCCGGGAA
>CATLIP010000255.1 GCA_949957035.1 uncultured Lachnospiraceae bacterium | reverse complement strand
ATACTAAGCTCATAAAAAATTCTCCTTCCTATGAGGAAGAGACGATAACGACGCTGAGTGTATACAGCGAAGGGGAATCCTACAAGATTTCAGAAGAAAGTCTCGGGAATCTTCTCTCCCAGGCTTTATACGGAGCCATGACGCCCTACGACCAGGTCTGCGACATTCTTGACTGTTACGACTTCGTCAAGGCATACTTAGACGCCTCCTTCAAAGGCGACGTCGCCCGTTTTGCAGTACATACCGGCCGCACAGAGGAAGAGGCTCTTGCCTGGTATGAAGCGGACGTATTCGACCCGCCCTCAGACTTAAGCGAAGCCTATGTTTCCAGATATCAGGAAGCGTTAAAGTCCATGATGAAGCAGTGCCAGTATACGGTAGGCATCCCAAAGAAGGAGACCGGAATCTACAGCTATACCATAGAGATTAAGACCACGCCCAACACCAGCCTATCCAGCGCATATTCAGAATTTGAGGGAGGGACTTACTATTCTATCGATGAGGTATCCTCCGGGTTGGTAGCTGCAATGGAAAAATACGCCGCCGAACCCACCTTCGGAGAGGAGACGTCCATGACGATTTCCTTCAACACCTCCTCCATGCTCACCGCAGGGGACGAAAATTCGGAATTGGCGACGCTGGCCACTACCATCTTCGTCATACCCTAATTTATTGCCCTTACGTCAAACAAAAAGGGCTGCCGGAAATGCTCTGTCACTTTTTCCGGCAGTCCTTTTATCTTGCTTAAAAAACCGTCTTTTCCCATTGACATTTTTTCATGTCCACATATTCCCCTGCAAATTCGACCCCTTCCGATTTGAGAAGCTCAGTCTGCCGGTTGCATTTCCCGCTTCCGAACGCACAGGACATCCTGCCCTCCTTCGTCACCACACGATGACAGGGAAGGTCACTGTTACAGGGAACCGCATGGAGAGCATAGCCTACCACCCGCGCCCAGCGGCGGTTGCCTGCCAGGGCGGCAATCTGACCATAGGACGCCACCTTACCCTTAGGAATCTGGCGGATTACATCATAGATTTTTTCAAATGTATTCTTTTCTTCCATAAAAGTATCACCACCTGCTTCACAGTTCTTCCACTTTACAAGTATGCTCCTTCGTTTTCTTGCTGTAACTGATGCCAACTGCAAGGATTTTTCCCGTAAATTCAGATTCCTTACCGAATTTTCCGCGTAACCGAAGCCCATATTTTTTATCTTTAATCTGTTTTATCGCCTCCTCGGGCGTACCGTCCACTTTCAATTCCAGAATCATAGCATTATCCGTCCTGCGCTCAGGGTAAAATATAAAGTCTGCGAATCCCTTTCCTGCTTTATCCTCCCTCTCCACACGATATCTGTCCCTCGCAGAAAGATAGACCAGATTGACAAGCGCCGACAGCTCCGCCTCATTGTTGTACGATAAGATGGGAGATTCCGTATCATGGGCAAATTGCAGAATCTCAGCCATCGTATCCACATCCCCCTCAAGTGTAGCCGTAAGCATTTTCTTTGAAGCATTTGCCAGATGATAGATATAGCCCAGTGTCTTCTCCTTCTTCATCATGGCGGCATAGCTCTCCATAAGCTCTCTGTTGGGAATAAACACATATCCATCCTCGTAGGTCAACAACCCATAAACAACCATAGCGGAATAAATCTCATCCTTTGTTAAAAGCTGCATGGATGTTGCGGCATATTCCTGGATATCAGCAGAAATTCCTTCCCCCGAAATCAATAATGCCAGATCATCCTGCACATCATCCACATTATCTTTCATATATCCAAATATAGAATCGTACGTTCCGGAACTCGTCCAGTAATTCCTAAGCTGGTTATCTGTCAGAGCACATACAATTGAACGGGGATTATAAATCCTGTCGCCCGCCGCAGTATGGTAGCCATCATACCATCCCGCCAAATCCTCACGGGAAATCTTCACATTTTTCACTGATTTTTGATAAATCGAATAGAGCCTGTCAACTTCTGAATCCAAAAATCCAAAATACTCACTAAAGCGCTCCGACGTTGCCATATTATACTCTAAAAACATATTCATCTCAGAACCATCTGAGTATTTCGCAATCGGAAGAATCCCTGTCATATATGCAAGCTCCACATATACCTGCCCTTTCAGGAGAGAGCGCAAAAATCTCAGATAACTTTGTTTTTCCTCTTCTGTAATATATGGCAGATGAAAGACAGCGTCCCATTCGTCTATTATGAATATAAATCTATCCCCGGTCTCTTGAAAAATTGCCGCCAGAATATCCCATGAAGCGCATCCTGTGTCAATTCTCTGCTCCTTATATGCCTCTGCCAAATCCTGGTTCAACCCATCCTGAATACGGCAGATATACTGTCTGTAAGAACTGCAGTCTCTCGCCTCAACACTGAAATCAATATAAATTACATGATATTGATTCAGATAATCTCTGTAATCACCGCACAAGGCGCTCTTCAATTTCTCACCGGCTTCCCGGGATGCAATCTTCAGCTTTCCAAACACTTCCGCCGCGTCTGCATTCATACCGAAAAAAGCTCCTACCATATTCGCCATGATAGTTTTTCCAAAACGGCGGGGTCTGGTAATACAAAAAAATCGTTCCGGCATTCCCAATGCAGGAATCAATTCCGCAAGCAAATCCGACTTATCTACAAAATACTTTGCTGCTTCAATCCTCCTATATGCCTCGTATGGAGCCCTGGTATCCAAAAACATTCCCATGCAAACACCTCTTTATTTCTTCCACTCTTTTATCCACTTTAACCTGTCTCCAATCTCCTTTTCCTTCCCCTGCGACGTGGGATGGTAATACTCCCTCTGTCCCAGTGATTCGGGCATACACTGCATATGAGTTAGTTTTTCCTCCGTATCGTGCGCATATTCATATCCCTTGCCATATTCCAAATCCTTCATTAATTTCGTGGGTGCATTGCGAAGGGTTAACGGGACCGGCTCTGCCCGCAGATTCTTTACATCCTGCTTACACATCTCACACGCCGTATAAAGCGCGTTTGACTTAGGCGCCATGGAAAGATAGGTGACCGCGTGGGTCAGATGTACGTCGCACTCCGGCATTCCTAAGAAATGGCATGCCTGATACGCCGCCACCGCCACCTGTAACGCATGGCTGTCTGCCATCCCTACATCCTCACTGGCGAAGCGAATCAGCCTTCTGGCAATATACAGAGGATTCTCCCCGCCCTCTAACATCCTGCACATCCAGTAAATTGCCGCGTCCGGGTCGCTGTTTCTCATGGACTTGTGAAGCGCGGAAATCAGATTATAATGCTCTTCTCCGTTCTTATCATAGAGCAAGGACTTCTTGCTGATACACTGCATAAGTCCCTCGTCCGTAACAAGAATACCCTCAGCGCTGATTTCCCCGTTAGTCACAGCCATCTCCAGCGTATTCAGCGCAGTTCTTGCATCCCCATTGGCAAATGCCGCGATTGCCGCCACCTGCCGATTCGTAATTTGGACATTCTGTGATTGGAACCCCTTGGGACTCCTTAACGCCTGATGCAGAATCTTCTGCAAATCTTTCTCCTTTAATGCCTTTAAAACGAACACCCGGCATCTGGACAGCAAGGCCCCATTGACCTCAAAAGACGGATTCTCTGTGGTTGCTCCAATGAGTACAATGCTCC
>CATLIP010000254.1 GCA_949957035.1 uncultured Lachnospiraceae bacterium | reverse complement strand
TCAAGTCGGAGGTAGTAATCTCTAGTTCTTTCGCCGAAGGAGCAGAATAAACCGGAACAGTCACAGAAGCTATTGTTACGGCAGAGATGGCAGCAGCCAGAACTGACCGTAATATACGTTTCTTTTCTTTGGTTATCATATAGTTTTCCTTTCCTTAGTAGCATGTGCGAATATATTATACAACAAATTGCAATATAAAGCAAACTTTGTTATGATAGAATATAGAAAAATATTGGAAAGAGGACGAATATGAACAAATATGAGGACGAAAAGTACAGGTTTGAGAACATAAAAACGCAGATTTATCCGTGGGTCAGGAAGGAATTGGGAGATATTTCTGAAAAAGATGCTCCGGTTGTGTCATTTATCAATGACTTGAGGATTATATTTGTTATTAAGCGCGCTGAAGATGTATTTGAAGTATTAATGGATGATATGCTTTCTCCGGATTGCGACGTAGAGGCTCTTTATTATGCCTCCTGTGAGAATCTGGTCAGGGATGTGGAGTTTGTGATTGCCAATACCTGGTATGGAGGGTTTGGGATTCTGGCAGACGGGTGGCACGAGGCAAGCTCCCTATGCTTTAAGCATATTTGGCAGGTATGTGTAGATAAGCTTAAGGATGATTTAGTGATTATGGCGCCCACAAGGGAGACTGTATTATTTGCCCCTGCATCTCAAAGAGAGGTAGTGGAGAAGCTGGTGGAACATGGGGAGCAGGCATATGAGCAGGCAGAGCGCAAAGATAAAATCAGCAGGGAGCTTCTGCTGTTTTCAAAAGACAGAAAGGAATTGAGTGTGTATGAAGAAGAATATTGAGGTTAATGTGCTGAACTGATAATCAGCGCGCGGCGGAAGACGAAAGAAAGTGTTTCAATTAAAAGTCAGGAGGGGGAAATCAATGATAGATATCTTAAAAGTAATTATTCTTGGAATTGTCGAAGGTATTACAGAGTGGTTACCGGTCAGCAGTACAGGGCATCTCATACTGGTTGGGGATTTGTTGAAGCCGAGTATGAGTGATGCGTTTATGGAGATGTTCAACGTAGTAATTCAGCTGGGGGCGATTATGGCTGTGGTGGTACTGTATTTTAACAAATTGAATCCATTTTCCCCAAGAAAGACACAGAAGCAGAAGATGCTGACATGGCAGATGTGGATTAAGGTTGTCATTGCATCTGTACCGGCAGCGTTGATTGGTCTGCCTTTTAATGATATTCTGGATAAATTATTCTATAAGCCTCTGCCGGTTGCGATTATGTTGATTGTCTATGGCGTACTCTTTATTATAGTAGAGAACCGTAATGCGGGGCGCAGGCCGACGGTGAGACGGATTTCGGAGCTGACGGTGCCTATGCTGTTGATTATTGGAGTGTTTCAGATGCTTGCGTTAATTCCGGGGACGTCCCGGTCTGGGGCAACCATCATTGGGGCTCTGCTTCTTGGAATATCAAGGGAGGTTGCGGCGGAGTTTACATTTTTCCTTGCGATTCCTGCAATGTTCGGGGCAAGTTTACTTAAGATTGTGAAGTTTGGGTTTCAGTTTACCGGTAAGGAATTAAGCCTTCTGCTGCTGGGATGCGTGGTATCCTTTGGACTATCTGTTCTTGCAATCCGTATGCTGATGGGATATATTCAAAAGCATGATTTCAAGATATTCGGCTATTACCGGATTATTCTCGGCGGAATTATTGTGGCTGTGACTGTGGTTCAGATGCTTCTTGCATAAAAATGGCTATTTAGACGGGACTATCGTAAAAGAGATAGTCCTTTTTGAATTTAAAAGAATTTATGCTTGCTTTTTTCCTATAAAGTGGTAAAATACAAGATGTGCATTTTTATGCAAAAAAATTTATACCCAAAGGGACTTTGTCCAACAAAGTATCAAATTTAAGGGAGGATATGGAAAATGAAATTCAGGAAATTGATTGGTATATTATTGACTGCAGCGTGTGTTATGTCTATGGCGGCATGCGGCTCTAAGGGAGATTCAGACAGCGGCTCTGAAAACGGTTCCAAGGGTGGAGAGGACTCAGGTTCTGCTGTGTCTGCCGCGAAGGTGATTGATATCGACTTAACGGATGAGGAGTATGCGTTCGGCGTGGACAAGTCCCAGCCGGAGTTACTTACGCAGGTCAATGAATTTGTAGGAAAGATAAAAGAAGACGGTACGCTGGAGGAGATCTGTGATAAGTATTTTGGAGATGGAGAGCCTCAGGCAGTGGAGTCGGCCAAGCTTGACGAGTCCAAGGACCAGCTTGTGGTTGCGACGAATGCGGCGTTTGAGCCTTTCGAGTATACCAAGGGCGACAGCTACTATGGGATTGACATGGAGATTGCTTCTTTGCTTGCAAAAGAGCTGAATAAGGAGCTGGTAATTCAGAACATGGATTTTGACGCGGTTTGTCTCTCTGTCAGCCAGCAGAAATGTGATATTGCCATGGCGGGACTTACGATTAATGAAGAGCGTGAAGAGTATGTGACATTTACAGATTCTTACTATGCTGCTTCTCAGAGGCTGATTGTCCCGGAAAGTGACACTGCGTTTGACGACTGTGCGGATGCGGATGCTGTGGCTGAGATTCTTGGCAAGCTTGGAGATTCTGATTCCATCGGTGTTCAGGCAGGAACCACCGGACAGTATTATGTAGAGGGCGACGAGGACTGGGGATTTGACGGTCTTTCGGCAAAATGTGTGACATATAAGAGCGGCTCCCTTGCCGTACAGGATATGCTGAATGGGAATATTAAGTATGTGATTATCGACGCGGCGCCTGCAGCGGCTATTACGGAAGCAATCAATGAGATGCAGTAGGATAGCAGAAGATTATGGGGAATTTTGAACAGAAGGTAAATAAATTTTTAGAGATTTTTATTGAAGAAGGCGGTTACCTCAAGGTCATTGAGGGGTTACAAAATACGCTGCTGATTGCAGTGGCCGGTCTGCTCATTGGTATTCTGATTGGTACGCTTATTGCCACTGTGAGGGTGATTCCCAAATATAAGGCGCTTCCAAGAGTTTTGAATGGAATCTGCAGCTTCTATGTGGCGCTGTTCCGCGGGACGCCCATTGTTGTTCAACTGCTTGTGTTCTACTATGTGCTTCTTCCGATTATCGGATGGAAGATTACGGGCGTTCAGGTAGCCATGCTGGTGTTTGGGCTGAACAGCGGCGCGTACATATCTGAGATTATGCGCAGCGGGATTCAGTCGGTTGACCCGGGGCAGATGGAGGCGGGGCGCGCCGTGGGATTGAGCTTTGGCGTGAGCATGACGAAGATTGTCATTCCTCAGGCTGTCAAGAATATTCTTCCTACGTTGGGGAATGAGTTCATTTCCCTGATTAAGGAGACGTCGGTGGTAAGTTTTGTGGGAGCGGCAGACTTGTATGTGGCGTTTAACTATATCGGAAGCAACAGTTATGAGTTCATGGTTCCTTATCTGGTGATGGCGCTGATTTATATCGTGCTTGTACTGTTTATCTCGCTGCTTGTGAAATTGATGGAAAGGAGCTTAAAGAAGAGTGATAGACGTAATTAATCTCAGAAAGAGCTTTGGGGATATGGAGGTTCTCAAGGGAATCGACATTACCATCAATAAGGGTGACATTGTGGCGGTAATCGGGCCTTCCGGGTCTGGAAAGAGTACGTTTTTGCGTTGCCTGAACTGTATG
>CATLIP010000253.1 GCA_949957035.1 uncultured Lachnospiraceae bacterium | reverse complement strand
ACGGGTATTGGTGGTAGATGATGAAAAATTAATCGTGAAAGGAATCCGTTTCAGCCTGGAGCAGGACGGGATGGAAGTAGACTGTGCCTACGACGGGGAAGAGGCGCTCAAGCTTGCGAAGGAGAACGCCTATGACATGATTTTATTAGATATCATGCTTCCAAAACATGACGGCTTCGAGGTATGTCAGCAGATACGTGAATTTTCCGACGTTCCTATCGTGATGCTGACGGCCAGGAGCGACGATATGGATAAGATACTCGGTCTGGAATACGGTGCGGATGACTATATCACGAAGCCCTTCAATATCTTGGAGGTCAAGGCAAGAATCAAGGCGATTATGCGGCGTACCGGCAAGAGAGGACAAAGTCAGGTGAATGACAAGATGATTGTGAAGGGGAGTATGAAGATTGACTGTGAGAGCAGGCGAGTCGTCATCGGAGAACGGGAGGTCAATCTGACTGCCAAGGAATTTGATTTACTGGAGCTGCTTGCCATGAACCCGAACAAAGTGTACAGCCGTGAGAATCTGCTGAATATTGTGTGGGGATATGAGTATCCCGGCGATGCGAGGACAGTAGATGTACATATCCGAAGGCTGAGAGAAAAGATTGAGACGAATCCAAGCGATCCGAAATACGTCTATACAAAATGGGGAGTTGGTTATTATTTCAGGGGTTAAAAAATATCTGAAATGGAATATTTTAAAGAGTCTCCGGGTCCGGATTATCCTGCTGGTCATCCTGGTGGGGGTGGTTCCTGCCTTCATCTTAAGAGGGATTGTCTTAAGCAGTTATGAGAAGCGGGAAGTAGCCATGCGGACCGCGGAGATTCAGAGTCAATGTACAATTCTTTGTAACCAGTTGAGTGATGCGAATTATCTGACTGGTGAAACATCCGAGGTGCTCCGGTCCGAGCTGGTCCAGATGTCGAATATTTACAATGGGCGGGTTATGGTGATTGACCATGATTTCCGCATACAGGAAGACACCTATGATATGGATAAGGGAAAGACTATCGTATCCGAGGACGTCATCCGATGCTTTCAGGGAAAAGGAACCAGTAACTATGATGCAGAAAACCGTTATATCGAAGTTACTTCCCCAATTCTTGACAGAGGGACAGAGAAATCTGTTGGTGTAATGTTGGTCAGCGTTTCTACGGATATGATTGTTGACAGCGTACAGGGATTGGATGAACGTATTCTTGTGGTCTGCCTGACAATCGGAATTGTGGCTGTGATTTTGGCATTTTCCGTAGGCTTTGTGATAGTCAGGCCGTTTCAGCGGATTAGCCGGTCTATTTCAGCGGTGACGGAAGGGTATGACGCCGATTATCTTCATGAGCAGACATATACCGAGACCATGTTGATTTCCGATGCATTTAATAAAATGTTGGGCAGAATGAAAGTATTGGATGACTCTAGAAACGAATTTGTTTCTAATGTATCACATGAGTTAAAGACTCCGCTTACATCTATGAAGGTGCTGGCAGACTCTTTGCTGATTCAGGAGGACGTACCGGCGGAGTTATATAAGGAATTCATGGGCGACTTGTCTGAGGAAATTGAACGAGAGAATAAGATTATTAACGACCTTCTTTCTTTAGTCAAGATGGACAAGACTGCCAATACGTTGAATATTAAATCGGAAAATATGAATGTGTTGATTGAGAGGATTTTGAAACGCCTCCGTCCCATTGCGGCGACACGCAATATAGAACTGGTACTGGAAAGTTTTCGTCCGGTGACGGCAGAGGTTGACGAGGTGAAGATGTCGCTTGCGCTGACGAATCTGGTGGAGAATGCAATTAAGTACAACAAGGATGAGGGATGGGTGCATGTGTCTCTGAATGCAGACCATAAGAACTGTTATATTGAGGTCGCAGATTCAGGGATTGGGATTCCGGAGTCTGCCATTGAGCATGTTTTTGAGCGGTTTTATCGAGTGGACAAGTCTCATTCCAGAGAAATTGGGGGAACAGGGCTTGGATTAGCTATAGCCAGGAGCGCTGTGGTTATGCATAGAGGGGCTGTGAGGGTTTACAGCCAAGAGGGAGCAGGAACAACCTTTACTGTGCGTATTCCATTGACATATGTATCTTAAGGAGTGGGCAGGGCAAAGTATTTTGTTAACATATGCAGCTTAGGGGGCATACAGTATGAGACAGAACAGAAAATATTACAGGGCTTTTATCGTGTGCCTGGTTTCACTTGTACTTTTTCTGGCGGGATGCAGTATTATTAAAGAATCAGGAAAAGAACCGGGCAAGGGCGGTGCGTTTGTGTATTATATGAATATGGAAGGTACGTCTTTGGTAAAAGCGAGCTACACCATGAAGAATACAACGGAAGAGAATGTGATTGAGGATATGCTGCGTGTAATGCACAAGGAGCCGGAATCCATCGACAACAAGAGTGTTTTTCCTGTAGGCGTCTATATCAGGGAATGGGTTTTAAACGATAAGATTTTGGATATTCATTTTAGCGGCGGATATGCGGGAATGAAGCCGGAGGAGGAGGTGCTTCTTCGGGCGGCTGTGGTCTTGACGCTGTGTCAGCTTAAGGGCATCGAATATATTGACTTTTTTATTGAAGATGAACCCTTGACTGACAGCATGGGGAATACGATTGGATATATGGGGGCGGAGGATTTCCTGCAGTATAAGGGTTCTTCTCTGCATCTCTATCAGCCAAGAAAATTAAAACTGTATTTTGCAAATGAGAAGGGGGACGGGCTGAGTTCTGAGGAGGTCAGCGTCCGGTATAACAGTAACATGTCTATTGAAAGGCTGATTGTGGACCAGTTGATTAAGGGACCGTCTATAAGCGGGCTTTCTCCTGTAATACCGCCGGAGACGAAGGTAATTGGGGTTTCTGTGAAAGATACGGTGTGTTATGTGAATTTAGACGAAGGATTCCTCAATAATACTTGTGTGTCGGACCCGAATGTAGCAGTCTATGCGATTGTAAATTCGATTGTGGACGGCGGCGCATCAAGCCAGGTACAGATTTCAGTAAATGGAGAGTCCAATATTAAGTATATGGGAGCGCTGGATTTGAATAAGCCTTTCTCAAGGGATCAGAACCTTGTGAAGGAGAGTGAAAAATGAAAAACAGGCAGTTCATATCTATTTGCCTGAATGGAGTGAAAAACAGGCCGCTGTTGACGGCGTGCCTGACTGTGCTGACAGTAATTACTGTGGCTGTTTTATGTGGAGAGGACCGGCTTATTAAGGAGCTTCGTCCCTCTCCTCTTGAGACGGCAGCGCCGCAAAAAGAGGCGCTCATAGTGCAGGGGCAGGTGTACCGGATGGAGACCAAAGCAAAGAGTCAGGCGTTATATCTAAAAGACAATTCTATTCAGTATCAGAAAGAAGTATTTCAGGAATCAAGAATTATTATCTATGTAAATCCCGACTTAAAGGTTAATATGGGGAATATAGTGAGAGCCAAGGGGAAGGTTTCTTTTTTTCAAAATGCGAGAAACCCGGGGAATTTTGATCAGAAGCGTTACTATCAGATTCAGAATATCCATTGTTATGTATGGGCAGAGGAAGCCCGCGTTATGGACGCCGGGGTGTGGAAATGGAGACAGAGGCTTGCGGATTTTCGGAGCAGGTGGAAAGAAAATCTGTTGTTGCGGCTCGGCAGAGAAGACGGAGGGACTCTGGGGG
>CATLIP010000252.1 GCA_949957035.1 uncultured Lachnospiraceae bacterium | reverse complement strand
TGCTGCCTGCGTACCGCTAAATCCTACCCAAACATATGTCCATGGTTCGCTTTCATCCGCCTGGTAGAATGCCAGTTCATCCGGTGTAATCAAAAACCCGTACCCCGCCTCAAGCGGATACTCCTTGCCACCGATACAGAACCTACCCTTGCCACTTAGTATATAATGTACCAGATAATGTGGTTTTAATGCCGGGCCGAAACTATGTAGTCCCTCCGTCTGCGAAAGGCCGCAGCAATTCACATACAGACTACCCGTCTGTGCGCCGGCAAATTCCAGTTTATATGCTTTTTCCATCCCTACACCCGTACACCCCGCAGCGGCGTCTGCGGTAATGCCCCGTAATCATCTGAAATCATTTCCATAAAACTTTAGTGCTCTGGCATACCTTTCCTCTTCTCCTGTAATTTTGCCCGCCACAGAGTCACCTTCTCCTTACATCCATCATAGTCAAACCGGTTCACCGCCTCGCTTACCTCCTCCATATATTCATCTGCATGCTCTGACAAATCATATGCAGATAATTCCCTGACTATTTCTTCCGCACGGATAGAATCATACATGTTGACGCTGTCAAACAACTGCTCCAATATGCCTGTCAGCTCACCATCGCTTATCGGCTTCTTCACCTGCGCTTCCTGCTCTCTCACTGTCCGGTAAGGCATAATAATATGGTACAGTCCCCGGTACATGGACAATAACGCAGGCGTTCTTGCGACAATCTGCTCCCACTCCCCGTTCTTTCCGTTCTCCTCCAAACTACTGGCTAACTGCGACAATGCAATGGCGCCAATGGATTTCGACGTGCTCTTAAGAGAATGCACTTCTATCGTATACGCGTCAATATCCCTTGCTTTCATGGCGTCTTCAATGGTCTGTGCCTTCTCCTCTATCGTATCCATATAATCGGTAAGCACTTCTCTGTATAAATCCGCATCTGCCCCAGAATATTCCATACCCACCACTACATCTATCCCCTCCATCTGCCATAACAGCGGATTGGATTTCAAATCGGAAGACGCAGTAAAATTTCCCTTCGCCGCTTCCCCGGCAGAAGCCTCACCGGATATCATCTTATCCTCCGGCAGCCAATTGCGCAATACCTGGTCCATGACACATATCTCAATAGGCTTTGCCACAAAATCATTCATACCCGCATTTAAGAACAGCTCTTTCACGCCAGGCACAGCATTCGCCGACAAAGCAATAATGGGTACAGTATGGCAATATTCCCTGTCTAACCCACGGATAATCTTAGCCGCTTCCACACCGTCCATTTGAGGCATCATATGGTCCATAAAAATCAAATCATAAATACGTTCCTTAACCAACTCCACTGCCTGCATCCCACTTCCTGCCGTCTCTATACACATCTTATATGGACGAAGCAAGCCTTCCGCAACTTTCAAATTTACTTTGTTGTCATCCACAAGAAGTATGCGGACTAAAGGGGCTGTAAAGGTCACTTGCCTGCCTTCTTTCTTAGGCTTCTCTTTTTCTGTGTTCTCTTCCTTTTTAACCGGAAGCCGGCATTCATCCTGGGAAACATTCACCATACAAGGACCGGCATCCACTACTTCCTGTCTGACCGTGAACGTAAATTGAGAGCCCTTACCAAGCTCGCTCACTGCGGTCAGTTCCCCCTGCATCAGCTCGGCCAGCCTCTTTGAAATAGCCAGGCCAAGACCACTTCCGCCTCGTGCCCTGCCGCTGTCCGTCTGCCGGAATTTCGTAAACAAATCTTCCAACTGTTGCCGCGACATCCCAATTCCTGTATCCGTCACAGAAACTTCCAGGTATACATGCTCCCCTGCCCCCTCAACAGGCGCAGACTTTACCTTCAAGTGTATTGTCCCCTGCTCGGTATATTTCACGGCATTGGTTAACAGATTCAATATTATCTGCTTAATGCGGATGCTGTCCCCCCGCAGCTTTACAGGTACATCTGGGTTTACATCCACCGATAGCACCACCTGCTTTTCGCCCAGCATAAGCTGTATCACATTCACCGCATCGTGCACCACCGATGTAATCTCATATTCTTCTGTCATGATTTCCAGTCTGCCGGAATCTATCTTCGTGATATCCAGGATATCGTCTATAATAACCCGCAAATCCTCTCCCGCTGCCCGAATATTGTACAGACACTCCCTGCCCTGTCCGGTAAGCAGGTTATTGCGCAAAGCCAGTTCCGCCATCCCTGTAATGGCATTCATAGGCGTCCTGATTTCATGGCTCATATTGACGAGAAAATCCTCTTTCGCCTGGGCCGCCTCCTCCGCCCTCTGCCTCTTCTGCTCCGCCACGCTCTGCATCTTCTGCTGTCTCTTAATCAGCATAATCAACAGAATCTGTACCATGTATAGGCTGAAAATGCGAATCATAACCGAAAGGAAGCCGCCCCGCCAAAGAACGTTTTGGCCTTCTCCATGCCAAACCAACCCGTATATGATATAAAGCGTACTAAGTGCCAACATCACATAGTTGGCTTTGGGAATATGATAAAAAGAAACCAAACAGACTGCCGCACAAAATACAGTGAAGACTTCCGTATACTCACCGGACATCAGACTATATGCAAAGACATTAAAACAGATTAGAATTGAGGCCGTATATGCCTGCACTTGCCTATTATTTCCATACAAGCCCAATACAAACAGGCTTACCGCAAAACTGCCCACGGGTACTGCAAGCCATTGTACGCCCGTATCCAGATAAAAAACAACAGCTACAAAATATAATAAATAGAAACAAAAGGTTCCAAAAAGATATTTTGGAACCTTGTCTTCCCTTACTCCCCACATAACTATACCCCTTTATCACTCCCTGCGCTGCCCTATACGGACACCCGGATTTCTATGTCCAAGGCAAAGAACACTGAAGACATTCTCCTACTGTCCAAACGCTTCTTCCATTTTCGCCAGCAAAGCATCCTTAGCCACAGGCTTAATTATATACCCTGCAGGTTTTAACGCCAGGCATTCTATAACCGTCTCCCTGTCCGTCTGTCCTGTCAGGAAATAAACCGGAATATCTTTGGTTGCCTCCCTGCTCTTGATAATCTTAAGAACCGCCGCCCCATTAAACATAGGCATCATATAATCCAAAAGAATTAAATCCGGCATATATTTTAGCAAAAAATCCACCGCCACTTTACCTGAATTAACCACCGTAACTTTATAGGTATCCTGTAAATAATACCGAAGTGTCTTTAACGTATTTAAATCGTCGTCTATAATCAGGATATGTTTCCTATTCCCCAAGTCACCAGTCTGCTCTAATACTATTTTGTCTTTCCTTTCCTCCATGTACTTTCACCGTCCTTTACGATACGCATTGGCATAATTCTGTAGTTACTTATATTGTATCATTAAACATAGTTTCTTTCCACGGTTTTTTATAGTTCTTTATTCCAACAAAACAGTAGTTTTAATAATCCGAAACAAACATGAGGCACCCTTTTTGCATAGGGTGCCTCGTAATCCAGCTTCTCTTTGTCTTCTACATTCTATATCATTTTCATCTACTTGTGCGCACTCTGCGAAGCGCTCCTGTAATCTTCCACATCCTGCAGTAACTGCTCCCATGCACTTTCATTCTCTACATAATAAATCGGACATTTCTTACCGCCGCAGTCATAGTGGCGTAGAATATCTGACGTGGACAAGTCAAAGCGTTCAGTCAACCATGCCAATGTATGTATCAAAGTATCATA
>CATLIP010000251.1 GCA_949957035.1 uncultured Lachnospiraceae bacterium | reverse complement strand
GATAAATGCTATAATAACATCGTAATTGTATTGTATCTCATTTAAATGAGAATGATAACAAGGAGGAATTGAATAATGAAAGAACAAAGACATGACACTCGTTGGATGGTCAGTGTTGCACTTATGGCCGCAATCATCATCGTGCTGGCGAATACGCCGCTCGGAATGATACAGCTTCCGATTATCAAGGCGACAACTGTCCACATTCCCGTAATCATCGGCGCAGTCCTGTTAGGTCCGTCGGCGGGGGCAATTCTGGGTGCGGTATTCGGTATCTGCTCACTGATTAGCAATACTATGGCGCCTACCCTTCTGTCCTTTGCCTTCTCCCCTTTCATGAGTACCTCGGGAATACCAGGGGCTCTAAAGGCAGTCTGGATTTCTGTCGGATGCAGGATTCTAATCGGAGTAGCGGCCGGATGGCTGTGGATTCTTTTTATGAAATTGAAGGTGAATCAGATAATTGCACTTCCGATTGTGGGATTTCTTGGCTCCATGGTCAATACTGTGACGGTTATGGGAAGTATCTATCTGCTTTTTGCACAGCAGTATGCGGACGCGAAAGATGTGGCCGTTTCTGCCGTATGGGGGCTCATCATGGGGACTGTGACGGCATCCGGTATTCCGGAGGCGATTGCAGCAGCTATTCTGGTATTGGCATTAGGAAAGGTGCTGATACAGGTATTTAAGAAGATGGGCGCGGGATTGACAGGCGTTCAGGCGGCAAGATAGAAGAACGGAGTTTGTCATCCAATCTTGAAATAGAATAAAAAGATAAAATTATCACTTGACAAATACCTACATTATGTGATATAAATATCTAGTGTGATTGAGGCACATAGGGGATTGGTCAAGTGGTATGATAGGGGTCTCCAAAACCTTTGGCGGGGGTTCGATTCCCTCATCCCCTGTTTCTTAATGTGTATGAGAATACTCGCGAATCTTATAATAATAGATTCGCGAGTATTTTTATTTTCCGGATTTTCCTTTCCGGAAGACATACCATAAAAAGGTGCAAACCCTTTAACCATTCCTTAAAGACTTTACACCTATTTTAATTGACGCAACTGTTATTCTTTAATATAATCCAGTTCTGTTATGTTAATGCCTGAAGCTGTAAGTATTACTTTTAATTCTATATAACGCCGTTTCATTCTTTTATATGCGTTAGAATCCTTGTCGGATTCTGCCATATAATCTTGTAACCTTGAGAATTCTTCCACTGAAAGCTTTAACATTTCCTTTTCAGTCATATTATCACCTCACTTTTAAAGCACCGTTTACTTTGGTACTTCTATTATATCAATCGGCGATTTAGGTGTAAAGCCTCTATCAGCAATAAATGGTATCAATCCTTACTCCTGAATGGAAGCTGACAACATCTGAACCAGATTGTCTGCTACAAGCGGTTCCAGGCCGCTTCCTATATTCTCTACCCCGCAAGAAAGGATGCACCCGTTAGAAAGACTCGTCCAAAGTCTATATCCTTCCTCACCTGCCAAAGTGTAGGAAAAGAACGACCACTGCCGATCACCTGCCGCTAAAGTCTGAATCTCACTTATCATGGCTCCCTGCTCATCCGTATTCGCACTCATGAGATACTCTACTTCTTGTTTTGCCGTCGCAATCACAGTATTCTCATCCTCTGCCATCAGGCGGAGATTAATCTGTGTGCTGCTTGTACCATCCGCACCCATACGCTGAAATGCCACCTGCTGCTCTGAGCTAAATTCAACATCCTCGAAGCCTTCAGGCCTGGCAATAGAAATTCTGACGCTTCCGTCTTCCGTACAAAGAGCTGAAATCCCATCAACAGCATTCTCGTCCGGCTTTTTCGGCTGATCTACACCCGCCGTTACGTCAGCCCCCTTTACTTCAGTGGAAATCTCCTGTTTTGCGGTATCCTCCGGCTCCTTTTTATCCTCCTTATCTTTGCATCCTGTAAATAATATACTTGATGCAACAAGTATTCCAATCATCATTCTCTTCATATGCATAACCTCATCCTATATTTTTCTGTGTAATTTATCCTGTCCCGTAATGAAATCCATCACAGCATTTTATATTCTATCACGTCTCTCCTCCAAAGTCTATTTTATTCTACAAAAATGTTGGAGGTTCTTGCAACATTTTCATAAACAGGCTATAGTAGTATTATCAGTTTACTAAATACTTGGAAAGGAATCCTTATGAATCTGAATAATAAAACCATACTTCTTGGCGTTACCGGCGGAATTGCCGCATATAAAAGTGCTGCTTTAGCAAGCCTACTGGTAAAATCCGGTGCAAAAGTCCGTGTAGTCATGACGGAACACGCTGCTAATTTTATCAACCCCATTACTTTTGAATCCCTGACAGGGCACAAATGCGTCACTGATACCTTTGACCGTAATTTTGAATTTAAGGTAGAGCATGTTGCTCTTGCCAAGAAAGCAGACCTGATTATTGTAGCGCCTGCAACTGCCAATGTGATTGCTAAACTGGCACACGGACTGGCTGACGATATGCTCACCACCACCATACTGGCAAGCGCTGCACCTAAGCTCATTGCGCCTGCCATGAATACCGGAATGTATGAGAATCCCGTCACTCAGGATAACCTTGCCCGTCTTGAACACTATGGCATGGAAATTATTTCACCTGAAAGCGGGCGTCTTGCCTGCGGCGACGTAGGAGCCGGAAAAATGGCAGAACCGGAGGTCTTATTCGATCATATTCTTCGCGCCTGCTTCCACCCAAAGGATATGGAGGGTATGAAGGTTCTTGTAACTGCCGGACCGACACAGGAGGCCCTTGACCCTGTACGATACCTTACCAATCATTCCTCCGGGAAAATGGGCTACAGTATTGCAAAAGCATGTATGCTTCGCGGAGCCGACGTCACGCTGGTAACCGGGAAGACAGCTCTGAATCCTCCGAGGTTCGTAGATGTTATTCCCGTTATTTCGGCCTCAGATATGTATGACGCCGTTGTCAAGCGAAGCTGCTCTATGGATTTAATTATCAAAGCTGCAGCCGTAGCCGATTACCGTCCCAGTCAGGTAGCTAATGAGAAAGTAAAGAAGAATGAGTCGGAGCTCTCGATTCCTCTGGAACGTACTCGTGATATTCTGAAATACCTGGGCGAACATAAAAAACCTGGCCAATTCCTGTGCGGTTTCTCTATGGAAACAGAAAATATGCTAGAAAATTCTCGAAAAAAACTGGTGAAAAAAAATTTGGATATGATTGTTGCAAACAATCTGAAGGTTCCTGGGGCCGGTTTTGAAGCTGATACGAATATTGTTACCATGATTACGCCAAAAGAAGTCATTGAAGTTCCTATTATGAATAAAGAAGAGGTTGCATTCCATATTTTGGACAAAATTCTTTCTGTTATAAAATAGTTTCAAGACAAAAGAACATCAAATATAAATAAAGGGGCTGGAAATGTTGTGGTTTCCACAATATTCCCGCCCTATTTTTCGCAATTTAATTGCATAAGCCACACTATAAAAAGTGACTGACTTTCGTCAATCACTCTCTTAGGCATATCTATATTATGTACCCTCAAAACTGCACACAAGAAACTTTCTCTAAGATATATCCTATCTTCCATCTTCCTTTTCCTATCCACCTTTGGTCATGCCCTCGACCGATTAGTTGCGGTCAGCTCCATACATTACTGCACTTCCACCTCCGCCCTATCTACCTTGTCGTCTTCAAGGGGTCTTACTA
>CATLIP010000250.1 GCA_949957035.1 uncultured Lachnospiraceae bacterium | reverse complement strand
GGTGTAATTCCCTACCGGCGGTAAAGCCCGCGAGCCGTAAGAGTTTCTTACAGGCCGACCCGGTGAGATTCCGGGGCCGACAGTATAGTCTGGATGGAAGAAGATGATGGTAAAGTGTTACGAATATACTTTATGTGAGATGCTCTGGAATGGATAGCCGTTTCAGAGTATTTTATATTTTATATCAAATGACGTCCCCTGTAGATGATTTCTGCGGGGGTTTTGTTTTTGTTTTGACTCTGGTTTCACTATTAGAAAGGCGGGAAACATATGACAGACAGGGACTATATGATACGAGCCATAGAGCTTGCAAAGAAAGGGACGGGATGGACCAATCCCAATCCTCTGGTGGGCGCCGTTATCGTGAAGGAGGGACGGATTATTGGAGAAGGTTTTCACAGGCGGTATGGGGAACTGCATGCAGAGCGAAATGCCATTGCCTCTCTGACGGAACCGGCAGAGGGGGCGACCATGTATGTAACATTGGAGCCCTGCTGTCACTATGGAAAGACGCCGCCCTGTACGGAGGCCATTCTTGAAAATGGTATCAGGAGGGTAGTAATCGGCTCTGCCGACCCTAATCCGAAAGTGGCCGGCAAGGGTGCAGGGATTCTCAGAGAGGCGGGTGTTTTGGTTGAAGAGGATTTTATGCGTAAGGAATGTGACGGGTTAAATACCATCTTCTTTCATTATATTACCAGCCGAACCCCCTATGTGATTATGAAATACGCCATGACGGCAGATGGGAAGATTGCGACGAAGACAGGTGCGTCTAAGTGGATTACGGGAGAGGATTCACGGATGGAGGTGCAGAAGCTTCGCCACAGATGCATGGGAATCATGGCAGGGATAGGGACTGTGCTTGCCGATGACCCTATGTTAAATGTCCGGCTCCCGGAGGGGAACAGCCCGGTACGAATCATTTGCGACAGCAGACTTCGGATTCCGCCTGACAGCCGGATATGCCGCACAGCCGGACAGTATCGGACGATTGTAGCATATGCGCCCCACAGGGAACATGACGCAGAGGATTCTGTAAAGGATGAGCTGCTGCAGAAGAAGCTGCATAAATTAGAACGGCTTGGCATAGAGGCTGTTCCTGTTTCAGACGGAAACGGAAGGGTGGATTTGAGAAAGCTCATGGAGTTACTTGGAGAATGGGGCATCGACAGTATCTTGTTGGAGGGCGGAGGCTCACTGAATGACAGCGCTCTGAGAGCCGGTATCGTTCAGGAAGTACAGGCCTTCCTTGCGCCGAAGATTTTCGGGGGAAGAGAAGCAAAAACTCCGGTTGCGGGCGTGGGTGTAGAGCTGCCTTCGGAGGCGGTTTCTTTGGAATTTCAAAAGGCGAGGCAGATTGGAGAAGATTTTCTGATAGAATATAGAGTAAAGCGGGTGGAGAGATGTTTACAGGAATTGTAGAAGAGATGGGAAGGCTTCGGCAGATTATGCTGACAGGAAGTTCCGGGCAGCTTCGGATTGAGGCAAAGAAGGTATTAGAAGGGACTAAGGTGGGGGACAGTATTGCGGTAAACGGCGTATGCCTGACGGTCACTTCTTTAAGTCCCGACGGATTTACCGCGGACATTATGGCAGAGACTTACCGCAGAAGCAGTCTGGGGCGGCAGAAGGCCGGTGACTTGGTGAATCTTGAGCGGGCAATGGCAGCAGGAGGGCGGTTTGGAGGGCACATCATGTCCGGACATATTGACGGAACCGGTGTGATTGAGAAACTGCGCAGGGAGGAGAATGCGGTATGGGTGACTGTGCGTGCGGAATCGTCTGTGCTGCGGCTGATTGTGGAAAAGGGGTCTATTGGTATAGACGGGATTAGCCTGACGGTGGCATCCGTCAGTGAAACAGGCTTTCAGGTTTCGGTCATTCCCCATACGAGTGAAGAGACTACGCTTCTTAAGAAGAAGCCGGGTGATTTGGTGAATCTGGAGAATGATATTGTTGGGACATATGTGGAGAAGCTGTTAGGGCTTGGTACCGGAGGAAAAGAGGAAGAGTCATCCGGACTTACCATGGATTTTTTGAGGGAATACGGGATATAAGGGAAACGGGTAAATTTTTATAGCATATGAGGAGGAAGAGGATGGGATTGCAATACAAATACAATACGGTGGAAGAGGCGATTGAAGAGCTGAGAGCGGGAAGGATTATATTGGTGACGGATGATCCGGAGCGTGAGAATGAAGGGGATATGATTTGCGGGGCTCAGTTTGCCACCCGGGAAAACATTAATTTTATGGCGACTCATGCCAAGGGGCTGATCTGTACTCCCATGAGCGCGCAGGTAGCGTCAAGGCTTGGCCTGCCGCCTATGGTGACAAAGAACACAGATAACCATGAGACGGCGTTTACCGTATCCATCGACCATGCAGATACGACCACAGGGATTTCAGCGGCAGAGCGTTCCTATACTATGATGAAATGCGTGGATGAAACTACGAAACCGGAGGATATGAGAAAGCCGGGCCATGTATTTCCGTTGATTGCGAAAGCAGGCGGAGTTCTGGTGCGCAATGGGCATACAGAGGCGACGGTTGACCTGATGCGTCTTGCGGGACTTAAGGAGTGCGGCGTCTGCTGTGAGATTATGGAGGACGACGGTACAATGATGCGAACCCCGAACCTGTGGAATCTTGCCAATAAATATGGCATCAAATTCATTACCATCAAAGATTTACAGGATTATTGCAGGATTCATGAAAAACATGTGGTAAAAGAGGCCTGCGCGGATATGCCGACCCGATACGGTCTTTTTAAGATTCATGGGTTTGTCAATGATATTACCGGGGAGCATCATGTGGCGTTGGTCAAGGGCGAGATTGGGGACGGGGAAAATGTTCTCTGCCGGGTACACTCGGAATGTCTGACAGGGGATGTTTTTGGCTCTCTTCGCTGTGACTGCGGAAACCAGTTAAAGGAGGCCATGCGTCAAATAGAAGAGGAGGGACGGGGGATTGTCCTTTATATGCGCCAGGAGGGGCGTGGTATAGGGCTGATTAATAAGCTCAAGGCCTACCAGCTTCAGGAGCAGGGGATGGATACCGTAGAGGCGAATATAAGCCTTGGATTTGCGCCGGATTTGCGGGAATACTGGGTGGGAGCCCAGATTTTGACTGAGCTTGGGGCAAAGTCCCTTCGCCTGTTGACGAATAATCCGGACAAGGTCTACGGGTTGAGCGATTTTGGGTTGGAGATTCGTGAGCGTGTGCCTATTGAGATTGCGCCTCAGAAGTATGACCTTAACTATATGAAGACAAAACAGGAAAAGATGGGACATATATTTAACAAGATTTCATTATAAGGAGGATATGAACATGAAACAGATTCAGGTATTGGAAGGAAAAGTAGTTGCACCAAAGGGAATGAAGGTTGGAATCGTTGCATCTAGATTTAATGAGATTATTGTCAACAAACTGCTTGGCGGTGCGGTGGACGGTCTGGTGCGCCATGGCGTGGAGGAAGAAAACATCACTGCTGCATGGGTGCCGGGAGCCTTTGAGATTCCGGTGGCGGCCTCTAAGATGGCAAAGTCAGGTAAATATGATGCGATAGTCTGTGTTGGGGCTGTGATTCGCGGAGATACTTCCCATTATGATTATGTGTGTAACGAGGTCTCAAAAGGCATAGCGCAGGTTGGACTTGCAACAGGTGTTCCTGTAATGTTCGGAGTGGTAACCACTGAAAATATTGAGCAGGCAATTGCCCGGGC
>CATLIP010000249.1 GCA_949957035.1 uncultured Lachnospiraceae bacterium | reverse complement strand
CCTTGCGATTAAGGGATTCGAGGGAATTAAATGGCTTGAAAATATTTCCTGTGTGTTTATTATTGCAATCTTGATCTACATGCTGTATGTGGTAAATACACAGTTTGCATCAGAGATTGGGGACGTGTTCTCAGGAATCAAGGGAACATGGGGCATGCCGTTCTGGGCGGCGACCACATCCTTCCTTGGGATTTACTCTACCATGATTATCAATGCGTCTGACTATTCACGTAATGCGACAGACGACATTAAGCCGGTAAAGGCTGCAAGTATTTATACCATCGCAATCCTTCCGGTAACGCTGTTCATGGGGCTGATCGGGCTTCTCGTTACGGCAGCAACAGGAAACAGCGACCCGGTAGTGGTATTCTCTACCACAATGGGAAGCAAGTTCCTTACCATCGTGACACTGTTGTTCATCGCATTTGCTCAGGTTACGACCAACGTACTGAACAACATCGTTCCTCCGGCATATGTATTGATGGAGTCCTTCAAGATGAAATGGACCCACGCGACCGTACTCGTAGGAATCCTTTCCGCATGTGTGATGCCGTGGAAACTGGTAACGGATGAGTCGGCGGCGGGACTGAACCTGTTTACCCAGTTCTATTCCGCATTCCTCGGGCCAATCTTTGCGGTTATGGCTGTGGATTACTTTATCCTTCGTAAGAAGAAGCTGGATATCAACGATATGTATGATAAGCAGGGATGCTTTAAGGGCATCAACTGGGCGGCGGTCATCGCGATTATCTTCGGCTCCTTATGCTCGCTGCTGGTAATGCAGTTGTCCTGGTATGTGAGCCTGATTCCAACGGGAGTCGCTTACTATCTGCTGATGAAGATGATGCCGGCGTCAAAGCCGTTCTGTAAAGGGACAATTTTTGAGAAATAGAAGAAAGATTTGAAAGCCCCGCAGCTTGCCATGTTTGCTGCGGGGCTGTTGCGTGTTCTGACGAAAATTATTCCCGGGGCAGCTTCAACTCCAGGAATTTAAGGGTAGCCTCCAGAAGCCTTGCTGTAACCGGATTTTTCTCGTCATGGTCGAAGTTGTGCATATTGTGGGACGCGACAAACCGCTGCGCCCGAAACCGGCTGCACAGTTCCAGAAATTCCGAATAGGGAACATCCGTATCCCCGGTACTGTGGGCACAGAAGAGGGGGCAGGGCAGTTTTTCGCAGGTGCGTAAGGTATAATCCAGATAGAAGAATTTCTGCCGCCCGGCATAGATAAAATCTATCCAGTTCCCTTTCTGTCTTGCATATACATAGACGCTGTAGTGAGTATCCAGATCCCCGTCCGTATGTATGCCGGCGGGGACGGCGTTAAGCGCCGTCTCGCTGACGGCAGGAAGTGTGTTGTAATAATTGCTTGGCGTCAGGAACCACCCGTCGCACAAGAAGCCGTATCCGTAATAGGAGAGGATTCCGGCTGGCTTTTTGTCTGTTTTTCCATGTGCGGCTGCCAAAAGGCAGAGGTAAGCCCCGGCAGAACGTCCCCACAGGAAGTAAGGGAGCGCGTCTTTACCCTCTGCTTTCTCTTCCAGATAGAGCGGAAGATGTCCGATGAAATGGTTGACGGAGGCGCAGACGTCTTCGAGGATTAGATCCAGTTTCGCAGAGGGCGCAAGGGGATAATCAAATGCAATGATGGGGTATCCGTTTTCTGTCAGTAAGTGTAAATGAATTTCCGGCAGATCGTTTCTTGAGCCGAATAATAATCCGCCGCCGTGGAAATATAAGATACAGGCTTTTACCTTTGCATCCGTATCATAATAAATCGTGGCACGCTTTTCGCAATGCTCACAGGGGACCGTGATATCTCTGTTTTTCAGCATATCAGTAACTCCTTTCAATGGTATTAAAAAGTGGTTGAACGCATAGTGTTGAATTTTAAAATTTCACATCAATGGATAGATGCTGAATTGTCTAAAAATTAACAAGGAATATGGCGTGAAACCCTATTGCCGATAAATACCAGTATACCACAAAAATGATTGGGTTCAAGAGGGAAAACAGCGGAAAACCACTGCTAAAATAGACAAAATAAAAGGACTAGATTTGTCTAAAATGTCAATGGAATTTTTTCCTGGAAGATGCCATAATATATGTATAAAAACCGGTTGACCACAACGACCAAAATATTCAAACTATCAAATTCAAGAAAGTGAGGGACTAACAATGAGCTATTTAAACAATCAGGTTGGATACCGCGACGAACTGCTGCAGACACGTTCCATTATCAAGAAAGAGAACTGGGTGCTTCTCGAACCAGACGGGCTTGTAAAGAATGCAATTCCAGGTTATGTGAACTGTGACGTAACGATTCTTGGTTCTCCGGCAATGGGGGCTTCTTTCGCAGACTATCTTGTAACTGCACATGCAGGCGGCAAGAAGGAAGGAATCGGCGGGGACGGAATCGAGACATTCCTTTACGTGATCGAGGGCGAGGTCACTGTTAAGAATGCAGATGAAGAGGCGGCTCTTACACAGGGAGGATATATCTACTCTCCGGAAGACAAGCCGGTGTCCTTCGAGAACAAGAGCGGCGCAGACACTAAGATTTACCTGTACAGACGCAGATATGAGAAGGTAGAAGGCTTTAGCGCCCACACCATCGTAGGCAATGCCAATGAGTTAGAGTGGCTCTCCTATGAAGGTATGGAGAACTGCTATATCCAGAACTTCCTTCCGACGGATGATTTCGGATTCGATATGAATATGCATATCCTGAAGTTCCACATTGGCGCTTCCCATGGTTATATCGAGACGCATGTACAGGAGCATGGAATGTTATTCCTGTCCGGAAAAGCAATGTACAGACTGGACGAGGACTGGGTGCCGCTGAAAAAGGGTGATTATGTATTCATGGACGCATACTGCCCGCAGGCTTGCTATGCGGTAGGCGACGAGGGACGGGAGGAAGTCCTGACATACATCTACTCAAAAGACTGCAACAGAGATGTTGCATTGTAAGACGAAAGACAGCAGGGTGCAAGAACAGCGCCATGAATTTGCCGCAGTCGAGCGGAAATATATACAAGGATGGTGGGGACACAATGAAACTTTCAAGGGATGAATTAAAAGGTTTAATGAAAAATAAAATGATGCAGGCAGGCTTAAAGGAAGAGCATGCCGAGCAGACAGCAGAGATTCTTACGTGGTCACATGAGAGAGGTTATGCTTCACACGGTGCAGTACGCGTGGAGTATTACAGCGAGAGAATCGCAAAGGGCGGTATCACCAATGACCCGAACATCACATGGAAACAGACCGGGCCATGTTCCGGCATCATGGACGGAGATAACGGAATCGGCTACTGGGTAGCGACAAAAGCGACGGAGAAGGCAATCGAGATTGCGAAAGAAAACGGTGTGGCAATCGTTGGTATGGCGAATATCTCACACACAGGCTCCATCGGATACTACACAGAGATGTGTGCAAAGGAAGGGCTTGCGGCAATCACATTCTGCCAGTCTGACCCGATGGCAGTCCCATACGGCGGAACAGAGCCGTATTACGGAACCAACCCGATTTCATTTGCTGCTCCTACGGCAGACGAGCGCAACGTGGTATTCGATATGGCTACCACCGTCCAGGCATGGGGCAAGATTCTTGACAAGCGTTCTCAGGGCGCGGAGATTCCTTCCGACTGGGCAGTGGACGAGAACGGTGAGCCAGTGACAGACCCGCATAAAGTAAATGCCTTGACGCCAATCGCAGGCGCGAAGGGATA
>CATLIP010000248.1 GCA_949957035.1 uncultured Lachnospiraceae bacterium | reverse complement strand
ATACCGTAATATAGTTTCTTCCCGTCTTCACCGGATAGAAACAGCACTTGCGCACGTTAATCTCCACAAGTTCCCTGTTTGGGTCCGCTCCATGAAAATTAGCATAAATCGTAGTAGTGTTCTCGTCTGTCTCACAACACCACTGGTACACGGAATCTTCCGGATGAAGAAGCGGTTCCGCATGGTTTGTCCACGGTGGATTTACACCTTCCGTGCGCATTACAGGATTTTTTATATCCTCTAGTGTCTCCGCCTCATAAAAAGACTTCCCATTCAGATACACATCGCCCGGATGAAGAATGTCCCCTTCCGGCGCAACAAACCAATCTCCGCCAAGAATTTCTTTATAAGGATTATAATCTCCAAACATACTGTTAGGAAGCGTCGCCTTCCAGACCGTCCCTTCCACGTTCTCCCAACATGTAATCCGCTCAGAGCCTTTGATGACCACCTTCTCTCCCTCGGCCGCACGGTAAACGATACGGTCAAATTCACTGGCTCCGCCATTCTCAGGTTTTACCCATTCCCGGTATTCTCCGGCATGTACAATGACCGTATCTCCTGGCGCCGCAAGCGCTGCAGCTCTGGAAATTGTTGCAAAGGGATTTTGTGCACTACCTTCATTGCTGTCGCAGCCTGTGACGGCCACATGATATTCTCTCCTCATATGCTACCTCCCAATCTGTGCCTTTCTTATTTTTATTCAGTATACTCTATCTATTACAGCCATCTCAAGACGATTATTGAGGGATTTACCTACAAAAAAGTGTCTCTTATTCGGCCGGACATACCATCATAGATAACTAAAATCAAAGGGCGCTATAAATTTTATAGCACCCTCTCTATGCCTCTAAGCGGACACCCGCTACCTAAATCACAAACTGTTCCATCAAGCCAACCATCGTCTCAACCTGGGTCTTCTGCTCCTCGCTGACCGCCGCAGTCTCCTGTGATGCGGCAGAGTTATTGTCCACCACCGCGGAAACCTGCTCGACACTCGCATTCACATCACGCATGCGCTCCGTATCCTGCTTGAGCATCACCACAATCTGCTCCATCTTCTGTGTGGCTTCCTGCGCCTCGGACATAACTTCATTCATGTTGGATACGGTTTCATCCGCAATCATAATTCCCTTATCCATCGCGTTAACCGTCATCTCTATCAGTTCTGTCGTCTTCCCGGCAGCCTTCGCCGATTCATTCGCCAGATTCTTAACCTGCTCAGCCACAACCGCAAAGCCTCTTCCGGCTTCCCCTGCCCTGGCAGCCTCAATGGCCGCATTTAACGCCAGAAGGTTTGTCTGGGAGGCAATATCCTCAATCGCACCGATAATCGTACTTATCTGCTCTGAACAATTGCTGATTTCCTGAATAGCATCCTTCAAATCCTGCATCTTCTGGTTGCCATTCGCAAGGGTCATACCCGCTTTGGAAGCCATCTTAGCCGATTCTTCCGCTGCCTGGCTGTTGTGCTCCATACTTCTTGTCATATCTTCAAACACAGACAAAAGCTCAGATACCTGGGTCGCCTGCGCCGTACATCCCTGTGCCATATCTTCCGCCGCATACGCCAACTGCCCGGAACCGTTATCAATCTGCTTGGAGACATTACGGATTGTAAGGAGTGTCTCCCGCATCTTCTCCCCTATCTTCTGGAAAGACTCTTTAATGGTTACAAACTCTCCCACGTATTCCTGTTCAAGCCGTATATTGTAGTTTCCATTCCCCATCTGTTCGAGTATCTGCGTAATCTCTTCCACCATGGCAAGAAGATTCCTCTTCATAAAGGAAATTGCACTGACCATCTTGCCGACTTCACTCCCATCTTCCTCCAACTCCAAAACAGTGCGGAAATTGCCCTCCGCAAGCACTTCCATCTGGTCTGATACTTTCTGGATTGGCTCTAAGAGCTCTTTCTCGGCAAATCTGATAATCCTGATAAACTGTTTCACAACATATATAAAAGAAAGCGCAAACAAAACGCCGAATATAAACTGCAGAATTTTCATGACAACCTGCTGCTTGTCTTTCCTGGCAAGAATCGTCGCAATCGTCTCATCTGTCTGGGTATTAATCTTCTTTACGGTATCCCCGTACGTATCGCTGAACACACAAGCCTGCGCCGCTTCCAGGTCGCCGTTCTTAACATGTTCAATCGCCTCTTGCTCCAACGGAACAAGCCCATCCGACATACCCGAAATTGCATTCAGGCTTTCCCATTCTTTATTGGAGACACCGCATGTATGTAGTATTTCGATTGCTCCCTCCCGAGTCTTATTTACGTTCAGCTCTTTCATGTAGTCATCATAATATACATCTTCTCCCGTAGCCGCATAAGACTGTATTTCATAAGTCAATGTACGCGAACCAATCCTGTACTGGTTTAACGCCGACATCGTGTTGAACTGGGTGCTGTCCACCCAGGATGTACCCAGATTCAATCCAATGAAACCAAGTAGCAGCCCCGCGCCGATTCCCACCGCTATAAAAGCCTGGTGAACCAGTTTCCGGAGCATGGCCGACTGGCTCTTATTACCTGATACCCTGATTTCTTCTCTTTCCATCATTTTTCCCCCAATAACATAATCATTATGCTTGTGATATCAGCAATACCCTCTGCAAATATCATCTTAAAAATTATACCGTTATTTAAGACTAACATAAAGAAAATATTCAGACAATCACCAAAAAATATATAATCTGAGCGGGCCTTGAATTAACACTTCATCGTAAACTCATTCACAATTCCTCCCAGGCTATCCGCCATCGAAGTATTTTCTTCCGACTGACTTAAAATATCAGCGGCAATCAAAGCCGTGCTTTCACTCTTTTTCACAATCACGTTAATCGCACCGTTATTCTGCTCGGATATATCTTTAACACTCATGATATTATCAAATATCTCCGTGATAGATAACTGTAAATTCTCCACAAATTCGCCCAGTTTCTCAATATCCTGTTTGATGGCTTCCACGGAAACACTGTAATGATTTGATTTCTCCGGCAACCACTGCAAATCCCCGTCCCATCTCTTTGGACCTTGCTGCCTCAATCGCCGCATTGATGGACAACAGGTTCGTCTGTGTGGCAATCTCCAAGATGGCCGTAGCCATACCATTAATCTGGGACAATTTATTCAGGCTTTGCAGCGTCTCTTTTACTGACTCCTTGGTCTGTTCCAACTGTTCTCTCGTATTCTTAAAGGAACCGTCCGCGCTTTCCCTCATCTTCGTCACTTCCTGCATCAGCACATCACTGGATGCAAAACTGTTCTGTAAGCTGGCCGCCACATCACTGATAAAGTGATGCATACACCCAATCTCATCGTTAATCCTCCCGATAGCCTGGTTGACATTTTCCATACTTGCAAAAAGTTCCTGGGTGGTGGAAATATTATCGGTCACGTAATCCACCAGGTTTGCGAAAGAGCCTCTCAGCATAACCGCCTCATCCTCCAGTTTAGCGCAGCAGTCTTTAATCGGGAATGATTTAAACAAAAATCTTAACCCTCTATCCATTTACCAGACTGAAATAAAGGCAGAATATGTCCAGAAGTTCAATGATGTCCTGTCGTATATTGATGAATATTACATGAAAAACCTGACTCTGGAAACCTTCGCCTCCCACAGTGGTTTCTCGAAATACTATTTTTCCAGGCTGTTTAAGCAGTACACAAACTGTACTTTTTATGAATATCTATGCTATAGAAGATTGAAAGCCGCCGAAGAACTTCTTC
>CATLIP010000247.1 GCA_949957035.1 uncultured Lachnospiraceae bacterium | reverse complement strand
TATGTGTATACCAGAGATCAGATTGATTCGATGCTGAAATCAGAGCTGCTTACGGCGCTGCAGCCGGCATTTGCCAGGATTTCGGAGATGGGAATCCGCTATAGCGCATTGCCTGGGCATACCATGGAGCTGTCGGATGCGCTGAATGAGGTCTTGTCAAAGAAATGGACACAGCTTCGAGGAATCATGGTCTATTCTCTCGGAGTGAATAGTGTGACGGCATCCAAGGAAGATGAGGAGATGATTAAGCAGCTCCAGAAATCGGCTGTCATGCGCGATCCGGGAATGGCTGCGGCGACGCTGGCAGGCGCACAGGCAGACGCTATGCGCACGGCGGCAGGAAATAAGAACGGGGCGATGACTGGATTCATGGGAATGGGCATGGCGTCTCAGGCTGGCGGCATGAATTTGCAGGACTTGTATGCTATGGGGCAGAGGCAGGCGACGGCAAATCCGGCGGCGCAAAATCCGGCAGGAGGGGCGTATGGGGCTTCACAGGGAAATCATGCAGAGCCGGTATCCCAGGATGGGTGGACGTGTTCCTGCGGTACAGGCGGTAATACCGGGAAGTTCTGTGTGGAATGCGGAGCGCCGAAACCGAGTCAGGCAGCCGGCTGGACGTGTTCCTGCGGCGCTGTAAATAAAGGGAAGTTCTGTTCTGAATGCGGAGCGCCAAAACCGGCGGGGATACCGCAATACCGCTGCGATAAGTGCGGCTGGGAGCCGGAAGACGCGACGAAACCGCCTAAGTTCTGTCCGGAGTGCGGAGATCCGTTTGATGACGGGGATATTATGAGAAGTTAATGATGAAAAGGGGCTGTTATTTTGCAACAGCCTCCTTTATTTATCAGCACGTTTAAGGACTTCCACTTTGCAGAAATGCTCTTTGGTCTTCTTATTATAGCTGATTCCAACAGCCAATATCCTTCCGGTATATCTATTTTTCTCTCCGAGTTTGCCTTTGAAACGAAGACCATAGTTTTTCTCTTTCATCTGCCGGATTGCTTCTTGCGGCGTACTATTGACCTTCAATTCCAGAATGATTCCGTCTGCTTTACTATGTTCAGGATAAAAGATGAAATCAACAAACCCTTTGCCAGCCTTATCTTCACGCTCTACACGATAACGGTCGCGTGCGGACAAATAGACAAGATTGACTACTGCGGACAGCTCTGTTTCAGTGTGATACGAAAGAATGGGCGTTTCTGTATTATGGGTAAATGCCAGAATCTCAGCCATTGTTTTTGTGTCACCGGATAAGGTTGCCGTGAGCATTTTCTCAGATTCCCTTGCCAAACGGTGGACGTAACCAAGGCTGTCATTGGTCAGCAGCAATTCATTGTATTTATCCATCAGTTCCTTGTTGGGAATAAAGACAGCGCCATTTTCATAAGTAAGGAGACCATATACAACCATTGCAGAATAAATCTGGTTTTTTGACTTTAATTCCGAATCTGTGGCCGCATATCCTAACAACACAATCGGAATTCGTTCTCCGGCAATCATTAGTGCAAGGTCATCCCGGATATCGTCAATATTGTTGCGGATATAGTAAAAAATCTCATCATAAGGCCCGGAACTTGTCCAGTAGTTCGAGAGCTGGTTGTCAGACAATGCACATACAATTGAGCGGGGATTGTAAAGGCGCCGCCCGGTAACGGTACAGTATCCGTCGTACCAGATGCGCAGGCTGTCCCGTGTGATTTCCGGATTTGCCGTCTCCTTGCAATAGATATCAAATAATGTATCGATCTCAGATTCCAAAAAACCAAAATAGCCGCTGAATTTCTTTTTCGTCGCCATATCATACTCAAGAAACATATTCAGCTCGGAACCGCTGGAATACTTGGCAATCGGCAGAATTCCGGTCATATAGACAAATTCTATATAGGGTTGGTCTTTTAACAGGTTGCTCAGAAAATCAATATATTCAGCCTTATCTTTATCTGAAACGAAATCTCTGTGGAAAATGAAATCCCATTCATCCAGCACGAAAATAAAACGGACGTCTTCTGTATCAGACTCCAGAATCTCATTCAATGCGTCCCAAGGGGCGTCTGACTCTGCCAGGCTGGCCTTTGGGTATGCCTGAATCAGGTCGCGCAGGATGCGTTTGCTGATTCGGTCGATATACTCCCGATAGGATTTGCAGCCGGAAGGCAGGGAGTTTAAAGTGATATAGATGACGTTGTGCCGATTGAGGTGAGTCGTATACCAACTCCGGGAACTCACAGCCAGAGAATCAAAAATCGGACGGCAATCCCTTCCTTTACCGAAATAGGCGGCAATCATGCTTGCCATCACGGATTTACCAAAACGTCGGGGCCTAGTGATGCAGATATATTTTTGGTTCTTATCTCTGAGATTGGGTTCGATGAGAGGAATCAATTCGTCAAGCATTGCGGTTTTATCAACAAAATAGGTGGATTCGGTTTCGTCTTTGTAGAGAAGGGAAGCCTTTTTGCTGTTTAGATATAAGCCCATAAAAACGGTTCCTCCTGTCTGTGTTTGGTTTATTTTAGCATAGGGGGAAGGGATTATCAAGTTTCTGTTGAACCGGCTGTTTGAAATTGCTATACTATCAACATAGTAGACCCGTAGGGGCATCCCGTAATGCATGCCCCTGCAGGGCGGGTGGACTTCGTCCAATAAGGTATCCTGAAATGGTTTGGAAAAGGCGGTGTGGTATGAGACGGTTTCATGTAACAGGTAATTGTGTCCGTGAAAAGCATTATATGGTAGATACCTCAGAGAAAATTGATACGATCATTACAGACTATATCCAGCGTGGATATTATTTTACGATAAATCAGGCAAGGCAGTATGGAAAGACTACGACGCTGTATTTGTTGGAAGAGCGGTTAAGGGAACGATATGTGATACTGCACCTTAGTTTTGAAGCAGCCGATGAATATTTCAAGTCTTTGCCGAATCTTGTGGAAGGACTTATCATGGATATCAGCGATGCCTTGAGAGAGCAGGATGTTTCTTCGGAAATGATTGATGAGTGGAATCAGCCTGTCTCGGACAGGTTCCCGATGAGGGAGTTGGGGAGAAAAATCAGTAACTTATGCAGGCAATGTCCCAAAGAGATTATTTTAATGATAGACGAGGTTGACAAAAGTTCAGACAATCAGATTTTTCTCTCATTTCTCAGTATTTTGCGGGAAAAGTACCAAAAGCAGTTGGTTGGCAGAGATGTTACCTTTCAATCAGTCATATTGGCCGGCGTCTATGATATTAAGAATTTGAAGTTGAAGCTGCATCCGGAAGATGAAGGGAAGAATAATAGTCCGTGGAACATAGCGGCAGATTTTCTGGTGGATATGAGTTTTTCCGCAAATGAGATTGCATCGATGCTGGACATGTATGAGGAAGACTGGCATACAGGCATGGATGTGAGGGCAATCAGCCAGATGCTTTACGAATATACGTCAGGATATCCTTACCTGGTATCAAGGCTTTGTCAGTTGATTGACGAACGGGTTGCCGGAGGTTGGGTCTGTCCGGACAAGAAAGCCGCATGGAGCAAACAGGGGGTATTGGAGGCGGTTCGTACGATTCTAAAAGAGCCGAACACACTGTTTGATGATATGCTCAAGCATCTGTATGAATATCCGAAATTAAGCATGATGTTGAAAAATATTCTATTTCAAGGGAGAAGATATACCTTTGAGACAGATGCTCCAGTGATACAGCTAGGAGTCATGTTTGGATTTTTGAAGGAACAGGAACAGGCCG
>CATLIP010000246.1 GCA_949957035.1 uncultured Lachnospiraceae bacterium | reverse complement strand
CGGACGGCTTCCGGGCGGTATCTTAGGTATTCTGCTATAGATACAAAAAGGATTGGGAAGAATATAAGTTTCAAATGCTCCCAGACAGACTCATTTACCGGGCAGAAAAGTGCGGCGAAAGGCGAGCCTTTGGATAGTTGGTAAAGAAAATGATTCAGGAATCCAAGCAAGATGGCGGCAAAGGCATAGGGCCTGTCCGGGCGAGCGATATATTTTTTTATATTCAGGCTTTTTCTGAGCATATCGAAAGCCGTTTTTTTTAGGGATAATCTTATTTTTGCAGTTTTCATAGTAGACACCTCTTGTTTTCATTATATGCCGGTTATGAGGGATTTATGAGTGAGATCATATGCGAAATTTGTCGAACGGTTTTTCTTGTGACCAAAGAAAAGCTGTGATAGAATGAAACACATCAAATGAAATGTGTATATGAGATTCATGTATTCTAAGATTTTCATTTTTATCTTTGGCGGTTCGCCAGATTATTTCAAAGTCAGGTAAGTTTGTTGCATTTTCAAGGGAGGGATGCCTATGATTGCAGTAGATTCACAGGTTCAAGAAAGAAGGTTCGGAAAGGAAGATTTTTAGGAGGATTAAAAATGGATAGAGATATGATACTATTTAACGGACTGCGCTGTAAGGTGAATACGAAGGCTGCATTTGTGGACATGTGCATGCAGACACCAGCACTGGCATCGAAAATGATGGAGAGTCCGGCGGTTATGGAAGAATGCGGGAAGAAGCTGTATACACTGGAAGGCGAGGAGAAAAGCGGGGTTTTTGCGCTGAGAGTGGAGCTGGACGAGAAGAAAAGGGAGCGGATTTATGAGGAGGTGTTCGGAGAAAAACTTACGGATGGGAGATTTGAGAAACTGTCGGATATTCACCAGAGGCTTCTAGAACCGATACGGCTCATGCATAAGAAGGAAATGGGGATTGACGTGGTTCCCTTTATTGCTTATGCAGTTGTCAGGAACAGCCGCTGCCGGAGTATGCTGCTTGAGTCTGTGACGGGGTGTGAGAAGGAATGTTTGGAGGCATTTCATGGCTCGGAATATCAGGCGGAAAGATTTCTGCGGAAGTTTCTTCTGGATGAGAGAAAGGCTGCAAAACTGGCGGTGGGCCTGTTGCTTCTGCTTAGAGAGGAAGAGTCAGAGGAAAAGTACAGGATGGTTATGAGTATCATTTACGCCGGATATAAGTCGTTGAAGAATGTGGTGAAGAAACTTGACCATCTAGAAGGGAAGCAGTTCGAGGAGCTTATGGAAAAAGATACGATGGTGGAGCTGATTTTATCCCAGATGGTGATAGAAATGGTGATTGCTGAGGATTTGGGGATACCGCGGCTTGAGGATTATCAGTTCTGTCAGGTGGTTTGTATGTTGAAGGTCTATGAGGAAAGACGGCTGTGCCCTAAGGAGAAGGACGTTGATATGACTGAGGGGAAACGGATTTTCCGGAAGTTTTTGCGGGAACACTGGGAGCCGGGGGCATATTATGTGAGTGATTTTTTGGAAAAGAAAAACCAAGAAATGTGCGACAGATGGGAAAGGCTGGAAGACTTGCTGAATATTTTCGGTATGGAGACGCGGGCGTTGTATGGGATATCTCTGGAAAAATGGGAGGCGGAGATGCTGTGTACCATTTTTGAAGAGAAGGATTGGGAACGGTACAAGCAGATACTCTTGCTTGCCACGCTGTGTAAGTATATCCAGCAGATTGAGATGATGTATGAGAATGAGATTCCGCAGGAGATTCAGTACAGGAAGGCTTGTGAGGAAAGCGCAGTCAAGAGTCTGGAATACGAGAGAAAACGTATGGAGGAGAGAATCTATACTCTGGAGCGTCAGAAAAAGGAGAAAGAAATTGAGCTTGTAGAAACAGAACAGCAGTTGGAACGAGTGAAGCGGGAAAGCAGGAAGAATGACGAACGGCATGAAAAAGAGATGGCAGAGCTTGTCAGGAGGCAAGAATGTATCTTCCAAAGGAAGGAGGAAGATAAGGCGGTTTCTTATGTGTCCTGTAATTTGGAGAATGCAGGTCATCTTGGGGAGACGTTTGATATGGGCAGACTGGAGCGAAGCATTGTAATCGGAGGACATCGTAATTGGCAGAAGAAACTACGTCGGTGTCTGCCGAGCAGCCAGTTTTTGGCATCGGATTATATGAATTTTGATCCTGCCGTATTACATAATAAGAAGTATATTATTGTAAATACAGATATTTTGAAGCATGGGCTGTATTATAAGATTATGAATGAACGGAAGAAGGGACAGAAGATTCTGTATGTTCATGGGAATAATGTAGACCGGACGCTGCGTGAGATTGCGGAGCAGTTGGGGGAATGAATGATTTAAAATATTACATCTGGAATTTTGCCAGATGTAATATTTTTTACCTTATTGGACGAAAGGGTACACCTTTGTGCAAAATGACGAATATTTAGAAGGAAGATTTTGATAGGGAAGAAAAATGATAGAAATAGTATAGAAAATTGAATCTTTTTGAATGAAAAATTCTCTATAATTATAACTCAAGGAGGGATGCGAATGAAAATTAAGTTACAGGATTTGAAAATCGATACGCTGTTCGGCGGCAGTGTGGAAATTCAGAGTAAGTACTCAGGTGATGAACGAAATTATGAATTTGAGTATGCCGGATTTCATTTTGAAGTTAAAGATACTTTTGAAAAAAACAAGACAGTTTATAAGTTGACACGAAGGATTAACGCAAAGAAATCAGGGGAAGTTCTTCCGGGAGCAGGGATTGCTTTTTCGACAGAGCTTAGAATCGGAGATGGAACTCAAAGATTACGGATAGGGGTCCCTTCCGTTGTATATGCTCATAGAATTGGGAAAGAGAAGTGCGGGTATTGTTCCTTTATGGAGGACAGACTTCCGGGGGCCGTAATGCTGTTTTACGACGAAGAGACGAAGGAGTCAGTGACAGTACAGAAGACAGTGCCTGCAATCCATACGGAAAAGGAGGTGAGGGAGACAGGGCAAAACAGATATTTACATAAGACAGAAGTAACATCTATGGGGTATGGAAGCGACGATTGTGCATTTGCTGTGTTGTGTTGGCCCTACGAAGAAAGAGAAACCAGCGTTGCGTTGGACTCAGGCGGTACGTATGTGAAGGCGTATTATCCATTAGAAGAGCCTTTTGAAATGGAGTTGTCTTATATCATTGAATCTAAGACTGCGCCGTCTTTTACAGAAGCGTTGTATGAAGGGTATCGTGATTTGGCGGGACGGTTGGAAAGCAGTCAATATGCAAAGACTGCAGAAATTCCTTTCAGCCGGGAAGAGGGAATGGAATATCGAAGAGATAGTGTCTCGAAAACATATAGGGAGTTTGAAGAGGATGGAGCAGGGTTTTTCTTTCACTTTAATCCACAGAAAGGATACGGTTCGCAGCCTTCTGGGTTTGGAACCGTATATCATACGATTCCCCATGAGACTTATACCTATGTGTTAGAATATGGATTTACCGGAAGGCAGATTGACATTGCGCTGTCATTGGCCAAAGAAGAACCAGGCATGATAAAAAAAGGAGAAAAGGTAATTGACTTTTTTGTAAAGCATTGCATACTTGAAAACGGCTGGCTATATTCGCTATATGATGTCAAGGCAGGAAGACCGTTTGCTTCCTTTGGTGATAGTGATGCACCGAAACTTCACTATATGGACTATCCCGGAAAACGGGGAAATTATCTCAGGACAATGGCAGAACCGATGTGGGATCTGTTGGCTG
>CATLIP010000245.1 GCA_949957035.1 uncultured Lachnospiraceae bacterium | reverse complement strand
GAATACATAGTTTTTTGAATTCTGGAACAGCTCTTCAGAGAGTGCGTCAGCATCTTGGAGCGGTTCCAGATGATTTTATACACCATCCGACGGTTTCGGATGGTTCTTTTTCTGATAGACTGCAGTCAAGTGCAGTTCAAATCCTATGTTTCATATCCAAAGAAATTCTTAATACTTGTTCATGATATCTTAGAAAAAAATCAACGGAATAGCAAAGTATAAAATAGAATTCTCAATTATGATAAATAACAAGAAAAACAACAAGGGAGGAAAAAAAGTGGATAATTCTAAGACGGCTATAGAGGGTAAGACGATTGCCATATTCTTCGGGGGTTGTTCTACAGAGTACGAAGTTTCCCTGCAATCGGCATGTTCTGTGATTCAAAGTATTAATTCGGACAAATATCATTTGGTTCTGATTGGGATTGAACGTGATACGGGAAAATGGTATTGGTATCGGGGCAGCGCATGGGCGATTTCGAGGGACTGCTGGCGTACGCAAGAGGATTGTACACCGGTTTTCCCGTCCGTAGACCGGACGGTACACGGTATCTGTTATCTTGAGGGAACGGAGCTAAAAAACATTTCCTTAGACGCGGCGCTTCCGATTCTGCACGGGAAGAACGGCGAGGACGGGACGCTTCAGGGGATGCTGGAATTGATGGGAGTTCCTGTAATCGGATGTAATATGCTGTCCTCTGCGCTATGTATGGACAAAGAGCTTGCGCATCAGATTGTGCGTATGGGCGGGATTCCTACAGCGAGGTCCGCTGTGTTAGGGGAACTCTGGGAATCAGAGGGCAGGGATATTCTTGGGAAAGCAAAAGAGATTGGATATCCCCTGTTTGTAAAACCCGTCCGTTCCGGGTCTTCTTTCGGAATTACGAAGGTGCAGTGTGAGGAACAGTTAATTCCGGCAATCCGGGAAGCGTTCCGCCATGATTCCACTGTAATTATGGAAGAAATGATTGACGGGTTTGAGGTGGGATGCGCAGTGCTTGGCTCGGAGGAACTGATCATCGGTGAGGTGGATGAGATTGAATTGTCTGACGGTTTTTTCGATTATACGGAGAAATATACATTGAAGACCTCCAGTATCCATGTTCCGGCGCGGATTGCGCCCGAGAAGGCAAAGGAGATTAAGGAGACGGCGCTTAAAATTTACCGTATGCTTCGATGTACCGGATTTGCCAGGGTTGATATGTTCCTTACGCCAAAGGGAGAGATTTATTTTAATGAAGTGAATACGATTCCGGGTTTTACGTCCCATAGCCGTTATCCGAACATGCTGAAGGAAGCAGGGATGGAGTTTGGTGAAGTGGTTGAGCGTCTGCTCATGTAAACAGTCTTGTTATGGAGGGCGGGATGAAGATGGGAAAGGTTGTATATGATAGATTTCATGTTGCGTTGGAATAGGAGGAGGATGGTATGTGTGCAAGAAAGGATAATTGTCAAAAAGGGCGGGCATGGATTGAATTAAATATGGAGAATCTGGTTCATAATGTGAGACAGTTTCAGAATCTTCTGCCGGATTGCTGCGCTTTGATGCCGGCAATCAAGGCAAATGCTTATGGCCATGGCGCAGAACCCATAGGAAAGGCATTGTCGAAGCTGGGGATTCAAAGCTTCGGTTTGATTATGCCCGGGTAGGGATTGCCCTCTATGGAGTTCTCAGTATGCCCGGGGAACGGATTGCGGCGGATGTGGAGCTTAGACCTGTGCTGTCTCTGAAAGCGAGGATTACTTGTGTGAAGGTTCTTCATGAAAATGAGACGGCGGGATATGGGCTTGCATTTACGGCCAGAAGAGATAGGGTGATTGCTGTGGTATCTATTGGTTATGCGTACGGGATTCCCAGAGAATTGTCGAATAAGGGGTATGCTTTGGTGAATGGCTGCCGGGCAAATGTGATTGGGCGTGTCTGTATGGACCAGCTGCTTTTGGATGTGTCGAAGATTCCGAAAGTGCGCGTTGGAGACGAGGTTGTTTTTATTGGGAGAAGCGGGAAGAAGGAGATTCAGGCGTGTGAAATGGCAGAGAGGGCGGGAACGATTTCTAATGAGATATTGAGCAGGCTTGGGGAGAGACTTGAGCGGGTGTGAATGTGGGAGGATAAAAGGATTGTGATGTCGGTAGATTACTGGTGTGACAGTCCTTTTTTGGTTTGATTTGGGAATTGGGATTTTCGCAGAGTATTCTACTCTAAGAAATTTCCCTAAATAGCATATCTATTATAACCATGTCAGTTAGATATTTCAATACCTAAATTGCGTTTAGGGGATTTTTGTCAACATTTCCCATGAGTATAGGATGAGTCATTTGATACTATGTTGAGATAATTCTATCTATATAAAATAATTCGCATTATTATCTGTGTTTTTGCAATTATTATTATAAAATTCTAAAAAAACAATCCGAAGGATTTTCGTAGAGTAGAATACTCTGCGAAGGAAGTGGTTGTTATCTGGTATTTGCTCCATTGCCAAAGACAGAATGAGTGGAAGACGTTGGAGGCTTGTAAAAAAAATGGGTCAAACATGGGTTTAAAGGATGCATTCGTCTTTACTTATGACAGGATGCGCAGGTTTCAAGGGGAATGGCATGTGGAAAGGCAGTTGATGTTTTCGGCAGGCGTGTTCCTGGAAAGTGATGATGAAGCGACACTGATGGAGGAGCTTAGGCGGTGTAAAGGAAAAGAAAAGCCAGGCATAGTTTTTAAGGCGTTAGCTCCTGTAAAGAAAAGTGAGGAAATATTCCTTAAGTCTCTCTGTGGCAAGGAGCGCCATCTTAGAATGTCGAAGGGTGTGATTCAGGATGGGATTACGCAGATTACAGAAGGCCCGCTTCGGGGAATGGAAGAGAGTATATGTCGGATTGACAGGCATAAGAGGCTGGCGAGGCTGGTATTTCCACAGAGTATTTCCATTCAGCATAATTTAATAGGAAGTGCGACATCAGAAAGCTTCGTTTTCGGGAGTGTTCCGGTGGGACTTGAGATTATAGATAAAAGTTAGAAATATCTCAATATTTGTAGGGTTAAAGCAGTAGTAAACAGAGGAGCAAAAAAAGACAATGGACAAGGAAAAGTACTTAACAGATCCGAGATTTAAAGGAATTGAGCCTTTCAAGGATAAGGTATGGCTTTCTTCCCCGACGATGCATGGGGAGGAGCTAAGGTATATGACAGAGGCGTTTGAGACGAATTGGATGTCCACAGTGGGTGAAAATATAAATGAAGTCGAGCGTATGACGGCTGAGATGGTTGGCTGCAAATACGCTGTGGCGCTGTCCTGTGGGACCGCATCCCTTCACTTGGCGGTGAAGCTGGCAGGAGAGCGTCTCTATGGCCAGCCGGAATTAGGAAAAGGTATTCTGTTTGGAAAGAAGGCATTCTGTTCCGACATGACCTTTGATGCTACGGTGAATCCGGTAATGTATGAGGGAGGTATGCCTGTTTTTATTGACACAGAGTACGATACCTGGAACATGGATCCGGCAGCGTTGGAGAATGCGTTTAAGATTTACCCGGATGTAAAGCTGATTGTTATGGCTCACCTCTATGGTACTCCCGGAAAGATTGAGGAAATCAGACAGATAGCTGATGCTCACGGCGCGTTGCTCGTGGAAGACGCTGCGGAGTCCTTCGGGGCTTCTTACAAGGGCAGGCAGACGGGGAATTTCGGTGATTACGGAATTATCAGCCACAATGGGAATAAGATCATTACTTCCAGCTCTTCCGGCATGCTTCTGACAGATTCGAAAGAAGATGCAGA
>CATLIP010000244.1 GCA_949957035.1 uncultured Lachnospiraceae bacterium | reverse complement strand
CCACTAAGAATCCCATCCCGCCGGATAATGTGTGAAGGCAGCTTGCTTCCTTCTCACGTTCCATCCGCAAAACTCCACTGCCTGAAATGATGTAACAAAAAAGATAATGACCGCCAGATTCATACTGCTTTATCTGTAGCGGACACTGCTTTTCATACCCGCATCGATAGATCGATAAATCCATAAAGCTTCTCACTCCTTAATTTGTATTAGGTTTTGCGCAAAACTATCATTTAAAAGTATTATAAGCATACAAAATGCTGTTTTTCAAGAGGTTTTACGCAAAACGGAATACTGCACAATATCAGGAGCTAATTTTTATTCATTCTGCACAATTATTCTTCGTTTTTCTACAGAATCACGAACCACCAGCTTTACCGGAAGACTGTCCGCCATAGAAATCTCACGTTCTCCCCGAATAAATTCAAACAATTTCTTAACAGCACATCTGGCCTTTTCCTCCACATCCTGATGCACTGTCGTAAGTCTGGGCCTGCACATTCTGGAGCTCTCCGTATCGTCAAATCCTGTTACGGACACATCCTTTGGAACATGGATTCCCATGTCGGTAAATCCTGATATTGCCTCCACAGCATAATAGTCTGATGCAAAAAACAATGCATCATACTCTTTAGAAAGTCTTACAAGATTCTGCTTATAAAAAGCAATCCTTAGCTCCTGCTCCTTTGGTATGATGATATGCTGCATATACTCTTTCAGGTTTTCTTCCGCTCCAACACGACTCTTTGTCAAAGCATATTCCTCCCCGGTTCCATAATGCTCTGTTAATCCGTATTGTTCACAGGCCAAACAGACTCCCTTCCAACGCTCGTGATCCACTCCAATATCATTGTCTGACAAGAATGCAATCCTCCTGTGGCCTGTCTCCAACAGATATTCTGCCATAAGATAACCACCGCTCACATCATCAAGCCCCACGTTAGCAACCTTTTGTTTCTCATAATATGTATCAATCGATACCATAGGAACCTTACAGTATCTCTGTAACTTCTCATTGTCATGTGTGCCGAAACCCATTGTAATCAGCCCCTCCACATTCCAGGTTGCCGCAAACTGGATTCCCTCCTCCGGCGTCGCTGTAAAATGGAGCAGCATATAATAATTCCTCCTATATATTTCCGACTCCATGGAACGAATCAATATATTGGTAAATGCATGGCCCTCCCCGCAATGTTTCCATTCGTCCGGTTCCCCGGCAAGGATCCCGATTACCCGGGAATTACCGCCCGCCAGCATTCTTGCTCCCATGCTTGGGATATAATCCATCTCCTCAAGAAGCTTCTCCACCTTCTCCACCGTTTCCTCCGACACTTTCTTGTGATTCCCGTGAATCACGTTCGACACAGTCGTAGGGCTTACCTCTGCCTTTCTGGCAATGTCCTTGATACGTATCATAAACTAACTCCTCTTAAAACTTGTAAAACTTTATAAACCCAAAACTATCTGTCTATAATCTTATTCTTCTGCCGGTACTCCCGGGGAGACACCCCGTATACCCCCTTAAACGCCCTGGAAAAGTGCAGCAGATTGGGATACCCCACCGACGTTCCAATATCGCTCACCGAATCGTCCCCGATAATCAATGCATCCGCCGCCTTCGTCATCCGGTAACGAATCAGGAACTCCTGAGGCGACTGCCCCACCACTTTCTTGAACACCTTGCCAAAATAGCTGCGGTCAAGCTGGCATTTTCTCGCAATATCCTCCACTGTGATATCCTGGTCGTAATTATGCTCGATATATACCACTGCTTCCCGGGCATAGAATTCACTGAGTTTCCCGCCCTGTAACTGCTTCTTGGAAGCCGAATACTTAATCAGACAATCCAAAAACAGATACAGATGCCCAATCATCTCCATATTCGACGCGTTCTGGCTCTTGACAATGGTAAGCATCCTCTTTTGCAGGCTCTCACCATATTCCGGAGATGCCAGGCGGTACACCGGGGACTTGTGGGACAGTCCCGCAAGCTCCACACACTCCTTAGCTCGCAGTCCTCCGAATTCCACCCACACATACTCCCATGGCTGGTCATTGTCTGCGAAATACGTATTGACGTATCCCGGTTCAATGATAAACCCGTTCCCCGCCTCGATGTTATAGGGAACCGCCTCCCCCTTCTCGTCGTTGGCGTGCAGGCAGCCCTTTCCCGAAATTACATAGTGGAACAGATAATTGTTGCGCACATAAGGTCCAAAAGCGTGCAATGGTTCGCACTTCTCATACCCATATTGGTATATTGTCAGGTCCATAAAACGCTCGTCCTGAAACACAGAAAACAAATGATTCGTCATTTTGCGTTACCTCGTCTTTCGGATAGTTTTCTGGATTTTCGTGATTTTGCTCAAATTGCACCTCCCTTTTTTATAGAAAATCACGAAAATTCATGCTTTTTTAATATTATATACCATAATTCGTCTATACTTCAACATTTTCTTTATTATCCCGCATTATGATAAAATCCCGCCTCATCTAAACATTTACCTTTGCGTAGCAAACTGCTATCATTTTACCAGTAAATACATCAAAATTCATGCAACTTAACGAAAGCATGAAGGAAAAAGGAGAGGTGTGGAATGAAAAAGAGAGTAATTGCCACAACACTTGTGGCAGCAATGCTGATTGGGACCGCTTTTTCAGCAAGTGGCTGCAGCTCCGAAGGCAGCTCAGACGGAAAGACCCATATCACCATGCTTCAGTACAAGCCGGAAGCTGTTAAGGCTTTCGAGAAGATGGAGGCCGACTTCAACGCGTCCCATGACGACATCGTATTGAAGATCGAATCCCCCAACGATGCCATGACTGTACTGAAAACACGTTTCATCAAGGAGGATGCCCCGGATATCATCGGTATCGGCGGCGACGTGAATTTCTCAAACTTCCTTGACGCCGAGATGCTGATGGACATCTCAGACTTTGAAGGACTTTCCTTAATCAAGCAGGCCTACTTAGACATCGACAAGAACTTAGAGTTCGTTCCGATGGACGGCGTGTACGCAGTTCCTTATGTTGCCAATGCCGCAGGCGTATTGTACAACAGGGAGATGTTTGAGGAAAACAAGTGGGAAATCCCGACGACATGGGATGAATTCATGGACCTGTGCGACGAGATTAAGGCCTCAGGACAGCAGCCCTTATACTTCGGTTACAAAGACGTATGGACCTGTCTGGCGCCATGGAACGCACTTGCCTGTGACTTAGCTCCTGCAGATGTCTGCCGTCAGGTAAACAAAGGTGAGACGAAGTTTATCGACGAGTACCCGGAAGTTGCCGAGAAGATGCTTGAACTCCTCGACCACGCACAGGATGATCCGTTTGCGTACAACTACAATGACGCATGTACCGCATTCGCAAATGGAGAATCTGCTATGTATTGTATCGGAAGCTACGCTGTTCCCCAGATCCAGTCCGTAAATCCGGATATGGACATTGATTCCTTCGTTATGCCGGGATGCGACAATGCCGACGACAACATCCTGAACTCTGGTGTTGACCTTCAGTTCTGTGTCACCAACGAATGCAAGGACAAGGAAGCTGCCTATGAGGTACTGAAGTTCATGCTGGAGGATTCCACTATCCAGACTTATCTGGACGACCAGAATGCCGTTCCATGTAAGGACAAGGAATTTGAACTTTCTCCGGCTCTTGACGGCATGCTTGACTACATCAACGAAGGCAAGATGGTTGACTATCAGGATCACTACTATCCGGCAGAGATGAGTGTGGACGCTCAGATCCAGACCTTCTTATTAGACGGCGACGTAGACAAGTTCCTGAACAAGTTCGACACC
>CATLIP010000243.1 GCA_949957035.1 uncultured Lachnospiraceae bacterium | reverse complement strand
GACAGAGGAAGCGTTGGCGGTAGAGTGTGGATACTGGAACAACTTCCGGTTCAATCCGGCAGCAGAAGGTGCGAAGTTCTCACTTGACAGCAAGGAGCCATCAGGAGACTATCAGGCATTCCTTGACGGAGAAGTTCGTTACAATGCATTGAAGAGAGCGAATCCACAGAAGGCTGAGAAGCTGTTCGCGAAGAACGAGGCTGAGGCTAAGGAGCGGTATGCTTATCTCAAGAAGCTGGTTACGCTGTATGGAGAGGACTAAAGCAGATTGAGCCAGGTTCTTAGGGAAGAATGCAGTGATATGATCATGTAAGATAAATTTAAGATGCGAATCCAAGAGAGCGTTTTCTGTGACTTTTTTGGATTCGCCAGTATGAAGGAAAGTCCTGCACTGAATCGTTGGTGCGGGACTTTCCTTCTTAGAATAAGGAGATAAGAAATTGCCAATCATATTTCACAAAAAGACAAAGGAATTTCACCTTTACAACGAAAAAATCAGCTACATATTCAAAATTCTGGCAAACGGACACCCAGGACATATCTATTATGGAAGAAGGCTCACAGACCGGGACAGCTTTGGCGGCATGATCGAGTATGCATTGCGGGACATGGCGCCTTGTGCCTTCGAGGGGAACAGCACGTTTTCCCTTGAGCATCTGCAGCAAGAATATCCATCCTTCGGCTCTGGCGACATGCGTTTCCCAGCATTTGAACTGGAGCGGCAGGACGGAAGCCGTGTGGTGGATTTCAAATACCAGAAGCACGAAATCTACGCCGGAAAGAAGAAGCTTCCGGGACTTCCCGCCGTATACGTGGAAAAAGAAACAGAGGCACAAACCCTTGAGGTCACACTGGAAGACGCCCAGTTAGGGGCAAGGATCGTCCTGTCCTACACCATATTCGAGGCGTTTCCGGTCATCGCCAGAAATACCTGCTTCTACTGCGGCAGGGAGGGCATTACACTTCTGAACGCAATGAGCGGTTCCTTAGATTTGCCTGACAAGGATTATGAGATGGTAGAACTGGCAGGAGCATGGTCGCGGGAGCGGCATGTACATATAAGGCCCCTGGCATATGGAATCCAAAGCATTTACAGCCTCCGGGGATGCAGCAGCCATCAGTTCAACCCCTTTCTGGCGCTCAAGAGGAAGAATGCGGATGAACATTCCGGTGAAGTGATTGGGGCAAGCCTCATATACAGCGGAGATTTCCTTGCACAGGTGGAAGTAGATAATTTTGACGTGACACGCCTTATCATGGGAATCCATCCCAATGAATTCCGGTGGGAGCTGCGTCCGGGAGAGTATTTCCAGACTCCGGAGATGATTCTTGCCTACTCGGAAAATGGACTGAACGGCATGAGCCAGACATTCCACAAGCTGTACCGCACAAGGCTTGCCCGTGGAAAATGGCGTGACAAGGCGCGCCCAATCCTGATTAACAACTGGGAGGCGACCTACTTTGACTTCAATGAGGAGAAGATTCTGGCGCTTGCCCAAAAAGCCGCAGAAATCGGCATTGAACTGTTCGTGCTGGACGACGGTTGGTTTGGGAAACGCAATGACGCCACCTCTTCCCTGGGGGACTGGCAGGTGAACAGAGAGAAACTTCCGTCTGGCATGAAAAGCCTTGCAGAGCGGATAAACCAAATGGGCATGGGATTTGGCCTGTGGATTGAGCCGGAGATGGTCAATAAGGACAGCAATCTTTTCCGGGAGCACCCGGACTGGGTGCTGGCAGACAGCCGCAGGAATTACTGCCACAGCAGGAACCAGTATGTGCTGGATTTTTCCAAATCAGAAGTGGTAGACCATATTCACAGGCAGATTCGGAAAGTGTTGGGCGAAGCAAATATTTCCTATGTAAAATGGGACATGAACCGTTCTTTTTCAGAGGTATTTTCTAACGGCAAAGATAGAAGCTGGCAGGGAAAGGCGCGTCATCAGTATATCTTGGGGGTCTATAGCCTGTATGAACGGCTGACTCAGGAATTCCCGGATATTCTGTTTGAGTCCTGCGCAAGCGGCGGGGCGCGGTTCGACCCGGGGATACTCTATTATGCGCCCCAGGGATGGACGTCGGATGATACGGACGCCGTAGAACGAATCAAGATACAGTATGGCACTTCCTATGTCTATCCCCTGAGCAGCATGGGCAGCCATGTAAGCGCATCGCCCAATCATCAGTTGTACCGGCATACGTCCCTTGAGACGAGGGCGAATGTGGCGTATTTCGGGACTTTCGGATACGAGCTGGATCTGACGGAGCTGTCAGAGGAGGAGCTTTTGACGATGAAGGGGCAGATTTCGTTTATGAAAAGATACCGGGAGCTGATTCAGGGAGGAGTGTTCTATCGAATCAAGAATCCCTTTGAGCATAATTCCTCGGCATGGATGGTGGTGTCCAAGGATCAGACGGAAGCGTTGGCGGCGTATTTCCGTGTGTTACAGCCGACGCAGGCGGGATTCGAGCGGATACGGCTTGCAGGCCTGCGGGCAGATTGGGAGTATGCTGTGACGGAAGAAATGGGAGGAGAACTGCCAGAAGGGACGGAACAATGTTTAGGGGAGGACAGACACTTCGGGGATGAGCTGATGTATGGTGGACTGAGCGTTTCGGATGTGTCCTCCGGCCTTAGGGGTGTTGCGAGAGAAAAACAGGGCGATTTTCTGTCAAGGCTCTTCCATTTGAAGAAAATTTGATAAAGGAAAGAGATAAGCGATGAAAAGATTATTAGTTACAGGCGCATCCGGTTTTCTGGGAAGGAGAATTGCAGAATTTTACGGCAGAAACTATGAGGTCGTAACGCCGGGGCATCAGGAGATGGATATTACCGACAAAGAAAAAGTTTCTGCGATATTCCATGATTTCAAGCCACATTTTGTGATACACAGCGCGGCAGTCTCCGATGTGGGAATGTGTGAGAAAGAGCCGGAAAGGTCTTGGAAGATGAATGTAGAAGGAAGCAGGAATATCGCCCTGGCATCGGCAGAACTCCATGCAAAATGCCTGATGTGCAGTTCTGACCAGATTTACTTCGGAAGCAAGATACCAGGACCCCACCGAGAAGATGAGAGTGTGAATCCGCTCAATGTTTACGGAAGGCAGAAGAAACAGGCCGAGGAGGAATGTCTGGCAGAAAATCCAAAGTGTGTGATGCTTCGGCTGTCATGGATGTATGACACCGTAACAAAAAGCAGATATGAGCATGGAGATTTCTTCCGGACACTGGCTTTGGGACTTAAAAAGAAGGAGATTCTGCGTTACCCGGTACATGATGTGAGGGGGATTACGGATGTGGATGAAGTCGTCCGTAATCTTGAGTATGCGTGGGAACTAGAAGGCGGAGTCTATAACTTTGGCTCTCCCAATGACAGGAATACATATGAGACGGTAATTGCCATGTTTACAAAGCTTGGATGGGATGCGAAAGTTGTACAGAGAAACGAGGAAGCTTTTGCGCCGGCTCCCAGAGATATCAGTATGAATACAGACAAGATAAATAAAAACGGGATTGTTTTTTCATCCACATTGGATGGACTTATAAGAAATGGACGCTTGCTTAAACCGACAAAAGAGAGCAAGTAAAGTCGGGACAATGCAGAGGATGACAGCTATACTGTAACTACAGCGGGAGGTTGATTGTCATGGAATGGGCAGAGGCAATAAGCAAAGCGGTTCAATACATTGAGAGCCATATTACGGAAGATATTACGATGTATGAGGTGGCAGGACATGTAAATATTTCGCCTTTTTATTTTCAAAAAGGATTCAGCATATTATGTGGATATTCTATAGCTGAATATATAAGAAAACGGAGAATGTCGCTGGCAGG
>CATLIP010000242.1 GCA_949957035.1 uncultured Lachnospiraceae bacterium | reverse complement strand
TTCTAAATTATTTTTAAAGTTTGGAGGTATTGTCATGAAAGGTACAGTGAAATGGTTCAACAACCAAAAGGGTTACGGTTTCATTTCTGATGAAACCGGCAATGATGTGTTCGTCCACTATTCCGGACTGAACATGGAAGGTTTCAAGTCTTTAGACGAGGGCCAGAGCGTCGAGTACGATGTAACAGAAGGATCTAAGGGTCCTCAGGCAGTCAATGTAACAAAGATCTAATTAATGTAATGCAAAGTAATTCTTATAATCGTAATGAATGTACCTTTTATATATTAAATAGTAATAGGATTTAGATATTTAAAAGCAATACATGAAATTGAGATTATGAAAAAGACCAGATAACCCTTAGTTATCTGGTCTTCTTCGTATCTTAAACTGAACATTCACTCCCATGGGATTGAGTACGACACCTTCGCTCTCTGCAGGCAGCAGATTCCTAATCTTATCCGCCTCGACCACCATAGCCCGAAGCTTATTGGGACCATTAAATTTCTGAAATTCCTGGGAATCCGTAAACAATGGCTGGTACAGCTTTCCGTCTTTTCCCTTTAACGCCGGAATCCCTTTGTCTGCTCCTACTGCAAAAATATATTTTCCTCTGCCAAAATGTGCCAGCATCTCTTCATATAGCTCCGACATCTCCTCCGACATCTCTTTCCCCTGGTTCTTGTAAAGCTCCTGCATGAAATAGATTGCTGTCAGATGAAGCTGTGGGTTCTCTACCCACACCTGCCCCTCAGGAAGCTGTTGGGGACGGCTGCGCCTAATCAGCTCATCCAACTGTATAGAGATTCGATCAGGCATCCCGTCGTTGACCACGATACAATTCACACCCATCGGATAGAGACTTACGTAAAACGGCAGGAAACTCTTTTTTTCGACCTTAATAATCTGCACCAAGGTCTTCTCTTCAAGCAGCTCCTTCGCCCGTCTCTTGGCATCCTCTTCACTGTAATACACCAATATCTGGTCGTCGTAGGTTTCAGAATCACATTCTACATAGGGCAGATGTGTATGCCCTGATAACAGAATATAGACTGCTTCGGAGACTCTCAGCATCTCCAAAGCAGTTTTCTTCATATCCACACTCATTCTACTCTTTCCTTTAATAATTTCTTCGTCAGCTTCTTTGCCTTTTTCTTGCATTTGCCGCAGCCTTTGCCAGCCTTTGTCATCTTCTTTACTTCCTTGAATGAGCTGGCCCCGGCTTTTACGGCGTCCGCAATATCACCCTTTGTCACATTACGGCAAGAGCAGACTACCTTCTTGCGGTTCATGATTAAAGCACCAGAGACGGGGCGGAATATGTACGTGCTCCCAGCTCGCTGTCCAGCATGTACAGGCTCTTCGGGTCATCTCCGAATAATTCAAACTTCTTAACCAGATTATCTGCATTGGTCTCTTCCTCGCCCTGCTCCTTCACGAACCAGTCTAAGAACTGCATTGTACGGAAATCCTTTACAGAATATGCTGCGTCGTAGATTGCGTGGATGAGGCTCGTTACGTACTGTTCGTGCTTTAAGCCTTCTTCAAGCACAGATTTAGCGCTCTCTAAAGCAATCTGCGGCTTGTCGATTGCCTCTAATTCTACCTTCTCTCCGTTGTTCTGAAGATACTGGATGAAAAGCATCGCGTGATCCCGCTCTTCCTGCGCCTGAATCTTATACCAGCTGCCGAATCCGTCTAATCCATGGTCGAAATAAAAATTGGAAAAATCCAGATACAAGTATGCGGAGTAGAACTCCTTGTTTACCTGCTGGTTCAATAACTCTACTACTTTTTTATCTAACATAACAGATATCCTCCTTTGTTTGGTTAATTCTTTCTTATTATACACTCCGCCCCATCCATTTTCAAGTGGATTCCCGCGGCATTTGAGGGGATGTTTTTTTGTTTTACCGGTTTGCGCTGTATGCTTCGTCGGCGCTGTATACGTCAAAGCCGCTGGCTTTCAGGATATCGATTACGCGGGCGGGGTCGTCGCTTTTAAGGACCGCTGCCGCGTCAGTTCCGTTGGCAAAGGCATACATATACTCTACGTTGACTTTTCCTTCTACGATTTCGTGCATGGCTTTGCTCAGGGAGCCTGTGGCGTGAGGAACACGCAATGCGACTACGTCTGTGAGCATGGCCGTAATACCTGCCTCCTTAAGCGCCAAACGCCCTTTATTCGGCTCGGAAACAATCATACGCAGCATTCCATAGTCTGAAGTATCTGCAAGGCTTAAAGCCACGATATTCACGTCATTCTGAGACAGCACTTTTAGTACGTCGTCGAGACGGCCTTCCCTGTTTTCCAAAAATACTGATAATTGCTGAATTGTGTTGCTTACACCCATGGTATTCTCCTCCTCTTACAACTGCCTGTTGTCGATGACACGTTTTGCCTTGCCTTCGCTTCGCTGGATGGTCTTAGGCTCGACAAGCTTTACTCTTACGGATACGCCGAGAGCCTGTTTCAATACGGCGCCTACTTTGTTCTTCAATGCGTCCAGCTTCCGAATCTCGTCGGAGAAATATTTCTCATCCACTTCTACCATGACGGTTAAGACATCCAGATTGTTCTCACGGTCAACGATGAGCATATAGTGAGGCGCAACGCCGCCGCCCATAGAAAGAAGGGCAGTCTCAACCTGGGTCGGGAATACGTTGACGCCGCGGATTACCTTCATGTCGTCTGTACGTCCGGTAAATTTCTGGATTCTCGGCAAGGTCCGTCCACACTCGCATGTGCTGTGCTCAATACTGGTAAGGTCTTTCGTCCGGTAACGGAGGAGAGGCATCCCCTCTTTGGCAAGGGTGGTGAACACAAGCTCGCCCGTCTCGCCGTCCGCGCACGCGGACTGGTCTGCCGGATTAAGCACCTCCGGATAGAAGAAGTCCTCATACACATGCAGTCCCTTGTGATGGATACAGTCCATGGCAACTCCTGGGCCTGTAATCTCACACAATCCATAGATATCGAAGCTGTTGATATGGAAAATGCTCTCAATCTTCTTGCGCATCTCGTCTGTCCAGGGCTCCGCCCCGTTGACACTTGCCTTAATCTTAAGCCTGTCAACAACTCCTGCCTCCTGTGCCGCCTCTGCCAGATACAAAGCATAAGACGGGGTACATGCGAATGCAGTAGCGCCGAAATCCTCCATACACATCAACTGACGCTTCGTATTGCCTGAGGACATAGGAATTGCCATGGCGCCCAATGCCTGCGCGCCCAAATCCAGACCCATTCCTCCCGTAAACAGACCATAACCGTAACATACATGGATACGGTCTGCCGCGGTCAGTCCTGCCATCACCAAACCTCTGGCAACGCACTCGCCCCATACGTCCACATCCTTCTGGGTGTAAGAAGCAAGGGTCAGTTTGCCGGTAGTTCCAGAGGTGCCCTGTACACGGGCAATCTTCTCCTTAGGAACCGCCAATAGCCCGAAGGGGTAGTTATCCCTCAAATCCTCCTTGGTGGTGAAGGGAAGTTTGCAGATATCCTCAATCCCCTTGATGTCTCCAGGCTCTACGCCCAGAGCATCCATCTTCTTACGGTAGAATTCCACATTTTCGTAGACATTCTTCACCTGCTTTACCAAACGCTCACTCTGGAGGGCATTCATCTCATCCCTGCTCATACACTCAATCTTTGGATCTCTGATGGTTTCTTTCCAGTTCTCTATTGATACTCCTGCCATTTTCTCATACTCCTATTCTGAATTCTATTCATTCCTGAATGCCAACCTGTAAATTTTCCTATACAAACTACCACCTCCAAATATATATTATTCGGATACAAGATTGTACCCCACCTCAAACGCCTGCCTGTTAATCTCTATGGTTTTC
>CATLIP010000241.1 GCA_949957035.1 uncultured Lachnospiraceae bacterium | reverse complement strand
GAGGCTTTCATTATGGAAATAAGGATGCTTAAGCAGCCGGAGCTGCTGCCGGCGCTGCACCTGGTATGGGAGGTCTATGCGGATACCATCGCACCGAAGACTTCCCCGGAGGGTGTGGCGTCATTTCAGAAGTTTATTAAATATGATTATATCAGCCAGGTATGGCAGAGGGGAGAATTGATTTTCTTTGGTGCATATGAGAATGGGGAGCTGCTGGGGACATTAGCTTTAAGACCGGATGGACATATCGCGCTGTTCTTTGTGGCTAAGGAGCGTCAGGGACAGGGAATCGGGCGTGTACTCTTTGATCATGCCTACCATTACTGCGCGCAATATTTACATGGTGGAAGGCTTACGGTCAATGCGGCGCCGGATGCAGTGGAAAGATATATACATTTGGGTATGCGGCCTGTTTCAGGGGAACAGGAGCGGGAAGGAATCCATTATGTTCCTATGGAAATGTATGTGAATCTGAGCATGGTATCTCCCAAAAGTCGGCATTCGAAGGCACCTTGGATTGCGCTTGGAGCATTTGGAGTGATTCTGGTACTGGTATTGACGTTCATAGGGGTCAGTGCAGGCCGTGATTTGCGAAGAGAGATTGGGCGTCAGCGTGATTTTTCTTATGAAGAGCCGGATTATGATTATGACTATGATTATGGATTCGGCTCTGAAGAGCTGCCGGATGGATTTGGGGGCGGCGTGTATGAGGAACCGGAGGAAGTGTCAGGAATATGGGCAATTCCGGAGATGATTGACGATAATGTGACCTATGAGATTGAAGAGGATACATATGAATTTATGGATGATGAGAAACGCTCCATGGTGATTCAATTCAATGTGACGTATCCTTGCGTCAGCGGACTTTCAGATGCCTCTGTAGAGAAAAAGGTCAATGATATTTTAAAGGCTCGTGCCATGGAGACGGTAAAGCGTATCTATGACGACCCTGCGCCGGAGATTAAGGAGCGGGTGATAGGAGAGCAATATCCGGTATTGATTGACTATGTGAATTACAAGGTCTGTTATGCGTCTGAAAACGTACTCAGCGTAGTCTATGAAGATTACGGTTACGAGGGAGGGCAGAATTACTACGTTCAGCATTTGCGCACCTGTAATATCAACCTGAAGGATGGGACGGTTTACGAGGTAAAAGATATTGTGGAGCTAAGTGATGCATTTTTGGAGGATTGGCTTACCAGAATGCGCAGTGAGGCAGAAGACGATACTTTTTTGTCGGAGGCTGATTTGAATACTTTTAAGAAGGCGCTGGAAGGGGACAGTCAGGATGGGGTCTATGAAGTGAATTTCTTTGTGGACGCCGAGGGGATTGAGATCGGATTTGACTTTAATTATGCCGAAGGTGATGAGAACGATCCTGGATATGTATGGGTGACGGCGCCCTTTACCTTTGAAGAGATAGAAAAATATGCGTCTGGCAGTGATTTATGGAAGGAACTGAGATAAGACAGACAAAGTATGTATGCAGGAGATGCTTTTGGGCATCTCCTGATTTGTAGTTATAGATATTATTGATAAATAGGATTATATATTATAAATATAAATTTGTATATAGGCATATTGCTGTGATACAATGATAAAAAGCGGAAATATTTTGGCAAAAATGTGCGAAAAAGGGAACAGAGCAATCGGGGGAAGATATGCTAGAGGTGAAAAATCTGTCAAAGCAGTTTGACGGAAATTATGTACTGAAGAATATTAATCTTAAGATTAAGGATGGGGAAGTGTACGGTATCATTGGCGCGAATGGTTCGGGAAAAAGTACCTTTATGAACATACTGAATGGAAAAGCGTTGATTTCAGAGACGGGAGGATACGAAGGGGAGATTCTGATTGACGGAACAGTAGTTTCTATAAAAAACCATAGTCAGTCCGTAGCCTATGGAATCGCAATGGTGCATCAGGAGCTGGCATTATTCTCAGGATTAAGCGCCACAAGGAATATCAAAATCAATAGAGAGAATATCAAGATAAAAAGTGTGCTCCTGCCGGAATTTTCCTATGTGGATTATAAGAAGGATGAGGATGAGGCAAAGAAGGCTTTAGAGATGATAGGAGCGCAGATTGCGCCCGGCCAGATAATAGACGGCCTTTCTCTCAATCAGAAACAGTTTGTGGAATTGGCAAGAGAATTAGATAACGCCGGCATTCGACTATTGATTTTAGACGAACCCACCAGCTCGCTGAATATTACAGAGACAAAACGGCTTCTTAAATGTATCCGCGAGATTGCGGCAAAGGGGATTGCCGTGATTTTTATTTCTCACAGGCTTGAGGAGGTAATGGAAATCTGTGATACGGTGGCAGTACTTCGGGACGGTGAGCTGGTTTCTACATATGAAAAATCTGAGTTTTCCGTCAGCCGTTTTGCGGATGATATGGTAGGGCGTGAGATTGTCAAAGCAGAACGTAAAAAAGAGGCGCGTAGTAAGGAAGTTCTCTTAAGCTATGAGCGGATTCAGGGGACGGACAAGAGCCTTTCCATTTATAAAGGCGAGGTTGTGGGGATTACCGGTCTGGCAGGACAGGGACAGGAACAGTTTTCAGAAGGGCTTTTCGGACTGAAGGCAGGAGAGTACCAGGCAGTTTTCCGTGGAGAGGTGTTAAAGGCAGGAGATAATTCTTCGCTGGTGAAAAAGGGAATTTATTATCTTTCAGAAGACCGTTCAGGTACCAGTCTGTTTCTGGAAAGTCCCATATGGAAGAACATGATTTTTGGCACAGAGCACAGACATCCGGAATTTATGAGTATGCCGGGGGTTCTGCCTCTTTCTTTTCTGCGGAAAAAAGCTATTAAGGAATATACGGAGAAAATGATTGAGGAGCTGAATATTCTGTGTTCCGGACCTGAACAGAAACTTCGGGAGTTAAGCGGCGGAAATCAGCAGAAAGTATGTATCGGCCGTGCGATTACTTTTGAACCGGAGCTTCTTTTTGTGGGCGAGCCAACCAGAGGGATAGACATTTACTCAAAGGAACTGATTCTGAAATGGCTTCTGGAAATGAACCATAAAAACGATACTACGGTGGTCATTACCTCAGGAGAGATAGAAGAGTTGATTCGAATCTGTGACAGAGTGGTAGTCATGTACCAGGGACAGATTTTTCAGACTTTTGAAGGCAGCATGGACCCGGAGGAAATCATGCTTTCGCTTTACGGGAGGACGGCAGATGAAAAATAGAAAGATTAATCCCCCTCAGCTTATTATGACTGTCTATATGCTGGCGCTTTTGGCAATAACGGTGATGATTGACATGAATCTGGTGGATATCATCAACGATGCGCTGATTAAATGGGCCATGAACGGCGTAATTGTGCTGTCGCTGATACCCATGATTAACGTGGGAGCGGGAAGAAACTTTGGAATGGCCGTGGGGCTTTCGGCCGGACTTTTAGGAATGGTGTTTGCCGTAAATCTACGCTTTACTTCTTGGACAGGACTGATAAGCTCTATGGCAGTAGGGAGTGTAATCGCTGCGGCTCTTGGATTCCTTTATGCAAAGATTTTGAATCAACTGAAGATGAATGAAGAAATCGTCGGAACATTTATAGGGTATTCCTTTATTCCGGTTATGAATATATTCTATACCTTTGTCCCCGTAACCAACCGGCAGATGTTATATCCTATCGGCGGGCAGGGACTTCGGCCGACAGTGAATCTGGATATCTATTTTGGACAGATTCTGGACAATCTGTGGCAGATTAAGATTGGAAAACTGGTGATTCCGCTGGGGCTTCTGCTGTTTTTGTGGGGAATCGGCGCTATTTAGTACCATATAAGTGTAAGAGATAAAGCATTTCATTAGTGCTTTACCTTATGCACTTATTCTTTTATGATAAGGG
>CATLIP010000240.1 GCA_949957035.1 uncultured Lachnospiraceae bacterium | reverse complement strand
CACACCTCCACTGACCTGACTGAGGATATTATCCGGGGCCTGAAAGAACGACGTTATGATATTGCTTTCTGCTCCAAGCTGGAGAACGAACCTTTGGTGGAGTTCATCCCCATCTCCTGCCAGGAATTGGTGCTCATTGTTCCAAAGGGGCATCCCCTGGAAGGACAAGATTCTATCGACCTTGAGGATACCCTGTCCTATCCTCATATTACATTTTCAGAGCGAAGCGGGTTAAGGCCGGTCATTGACCGGATGTTTGAAACCTGCGGGGGATTCCCCCAAAGCGACTATGCCCTGGAAGAGGACCTGGCTATTGCAGGACTTGTAAGCGCAGGCTTTGGGATTGCGGTTATCCCGCGGATGTCCGTCCTGGATTACATGCCCGTCAAGATTATAGAAATTGTCAGGCCAAGCTGGGAGCGCATTTTTTATATGGCAACCCTGAAAAATGTATACGAAGCCCCTGTAATTCAACATTTTAAAGAATTTGTGCTTGAGCATTCGGAGCTTCCGCTCCAAAACGGGATGCCCCCGAAAATAACCTAAACGTCTTTACGAACACCGCCTATCCTGTTGGCCGGCAGGATAGGCCCTTTTTGCAAAATCTATCTTTATTACTTCGTCCAGCATAATTCTTGTGCCATCCGTAAGAAATAAAATTCGTTCACAGGCATCTATCCTCTTCGCACCGCCAATCTTCGTCACGTAAGAACCCCCCGCCTTCTGTGCATCCGGTACGAAATAAGTAATCGTAATAACCGGTTCCTCCTTAAGCTTCTCCACTATCTCCTTAAGTTTTCGGTCTAATATCTCTTTACAAGATTCATCCGGCTCAATCCTCTCTTCCGTAAGCCTCGCCGTCTCCTTCACAGCCTCATAATGTCCGCTCAAGGCTGCAAATGGGGCAAACTGCGCGGCCCTGTCCTGCACAGGCATGTGTGCATGTGTCTTGGACATATGATGTGGAAGATGAACCATATCCTGATACTTATCCATCTCCTGACTGTTCAAAAACTTCATGCCCTATGCCCTCCAATCTGCCTGTTTCTCTCCATGGCTGTCGCTCCTTCCAACAGATTCATTCCCTTTAAAACTGCATTCTTTCCATACTTCTTCTTGATGTCCAGAACGGCCTGCTGCAAGCTTCTCTCCCGCTGCAGTTTTGCCTCTTCTGCCTCCCGCTCCTTCTTTAAAGCATCATAGTCCGTAAACAAATCCAACTGTTCAAACACGGGCTCGCTTTTCACTAAACTTTCATCCACTACATGATTAGCGCCTATATTTATCCTTCTGACGAGAAACTCTTTCTTAATAATATCGTCATACAGTCCAAGTACCGCATCCACCATTATCCTGGCAGAGGACGTGGGCTTCTTAAGGTTGACGGTTCCGTGGGCATGTTTGGGAACACTCCGCCCGTAGCGGTCTGTCGTCACCTCCCCTTTATAGGACTTTCCAAATGCCGACGCCGCCAGATTCTCCCGGTCATATCCTACGGTCAAAACCATCTGGTCCGTAAACAACCGCTTATCTACCAAATCTAACGCCAGAGCTTCGGTCATCTCCCGGACTACCAGCCTTGCCTTCTTCGCCGTATATGGGCAATGCAAGACCTGTCCTGAGCCGATACTATTGACGTCCGGCTTGTAAGCCTTGATATCTGCCATCGTACAGGGCTCCCAGCCCCATGCGTGGTCGATTAGAAGCTCCGCATTCACCCCAAATAATTTGTAGAGCAGATCTTCATTATGGTATTCTCCCGGCTTTCCAATGGAACATCTGGCCACATCCCCCATTGTGTACATGCCATACTCCCTAAGCTTCTTCGCATATCCCTGGCCTACCCGCCAAAAATCTGTGATAGGCTGATGCGCCCATAGAATCCGGCGGTAGCTTTTCTCTGTCAGGTTCGCGATGCGCACGCCGTTCTTATCCGGCGGTATATGCTTTGCCACAATATCCATGGCAACCTTGCACAGGTACAGGTTGGTTCCGATTCCCGCTGTGGCCGTAATTCCTGTGGCAGAGTGGATATCTTGAATAATCTTCCCGGCTAACTCACGTGCCGACAACTGATAGGTATTCAGATAATGGGTGACATCCATCATGATCTCGTCAATCGAGTATACATGACAATCCTCAGGCGCAACGTATTTTAGATAAATCTCATAGATTCTGGCGCTGTAATCGATATAGTACGCCATCCTTGGGGGCGCAACGATATAGTCAAGAGCCTTCTTTGGTGAAGCCTTCAGCTCAATATCATCGTAAGAGGCGCCTGTAAATGTAAAACCGGGCGCCATGCTCTGTCTTTTGGCGTTCACCTCCCTGACCCGCTGTACCACCTCGAACAGTCTTGCTCTTCCTGAGATTCCATAGGCTTTCAGAGAAGGCGATACTGCCAGACAGATGGTCTTCTCTGTGCGGCTTAAGTCGGCAACCACAAGATTCGTGGTCATCGGATTAAGACCGCGCTCTACACATTCTACTGAAGCGTAAAAAGACTTGAGATCGATTGCGATATAGGTATGATTATTTCCTGCCATATTCACCACCTCTTTACATGCAAAAAAACAAACGTGAGTTCTTTTTTTGATTATAGCAGAACTTACGTTTGTTTTCAACTGTAAAAAATCACCTTTTTTAATTAAAATTGGAGCTAAGCATATCACCCTTTTTCAAATGATAATGCTCCCAATGAATTATATGGCGAACAGGACGGTACATTCTGTACTTTCAAACTAATCTTTCCCATACACATCTCTCGTATAAACTTTATACATTACATCATCCAGACAACTATCGTATCTATTCGTAATAATTACCTTACTCTCTTTCTTAAATCTTACAAAGTCATTAACAACCCTACTTCCAAAAAATGTTGTATTCTCACCCAAAGTTGGCTCGTAGACAATTACCGTTGCACCTTTTGCTTTGATACGCTTCATAACTCCTTGTATGCTGCTCTGCCTAAAATTATCCGAATTACACTTCATAATTAGACGATAAACTCCAATAACTGTTTCCTTTTCTTTTTTGCTGTCATACTCACTATTTGCTTCGTAACTGCCAGCTATCTCTAAAATTCTATTAGCAATAAAATCTTTTCTGGTTCGATTGCTTTGTACAATCGCTTCTATTAGATTTTCCGGAACATTATCATAATTTGCCAGAAGCTGCTTAGTATCTTTTGGTAAACAGTAGCCACCGTATCCAAAAGAGGGATTATTATAATGCCCTCCAATTCGTGGGTCTAAACATACTCCATTAATAATTTGTTCCGTATCTAATCCTTTAATTTCTGCATATGTGTCCAATTCATTGAAATAACTGACTCTTAGAGCAAGATACGTATTAGCAAAAAGTTTAACAGCCTCCGCTTCTGTAGAACCCATAATCAATGTGTCAATCTTTTCTTTGATTGCACCTTCCTGTAAAATGGAAATGAAGGTTTCTGCTGCTTTTTTAAGCCTTTCATTTTCTATTTCTATTCCAACAATAATACGGCTGGGATATAAATTATCATATAATGCCTTTGATTCTCTTAAAAACTCCGGGCTAAAAAGAATATTGTCACATTGATACTTCTCTCTCATAGAAACTGTAAATCCAACTGGTACCGTAGATTTTATTACCATAATAGTATCAGTATTGTACTGAATTATTAAACGGATTACATCTTCTACAGCAGAAGTATCAAAAAAGTTTTTCTTACTATCGTAATTAGTAGGCGTTGCAATAATAACAAAATCAGCGTCCGAATACGCTGACTCTGAATCCAAAGTTGCTATGAGGTTTAAGTCTTTCTCAGACAAATATTGTTCAATATATTTATCTTGAATAGGAGACTGTTTACGATTAATAAGTTCT
>CATLIP010000239.1 GCA_949957035.1 uncultured Lachnospiraceae bacterium | reverse complement strand
GATTCAAGAAAATTATCTATCGCTTTTATTTGAAAGTGATAGAATAAAGATTGCAGCACAACATAAGGCAGCACGCAAAACATCCCAACTTCCCTATATCTTCAACGCCCTCAATTATTTCCCCAATTTCTCTCTGGTAAGCTTCCTTCTCGTCTTTCATGCGCCTGACGTGGTTATTGCAATCTCTGAACCGATAGGCGTAAAAATAGCTTTTGTTTAAATAGGTACAATACACCATAAAAGGGAGAGAAAATCTTGAAAAATCCTGTCTGATGCCTTAAAATAGCATAGTACCTTTCGGATTACTCAAGCATTCATGGAATGGGAGGAGCCTTATGAACGTGATAGACATCAGAAACTTAACAAAGGATTACGGCAAGGGAAGAGGGGTCTTTGATGTCTCCCTGCATGTGGGAAAAGGAGTATGCTATGGCTTCCTTGGACCGAACGGAGCGGGCAAGACCACTACTATCCGTCATCTGATGGGCTTCTCAAAGCCACAGAAGGGTGAGGTGGAGATATGGGGAATGAATTGCCTTAAGCAGGCAGCAGAATTAAAAGGACTGGTGGGATATCTGCCAGGGGAAATAGCCTTCCCGGAGATGATGACATGCAGACGGTTTCTTGAATATATGAGAAGGCTGCGAAAGATGGAGAAGCTCTCTAGTCAGGATTATTTATCTCGGCTGCTCACATTGTTTTCGCTGGATACAGGTATGAGGATTCATGACATGAGCATTGGAGAGAAACGGAAGCTGGCGGTAATTACCGCATTGATGCATGACCCTGAAGTGCTGATACTGGACGAGCCCTCTTCTGGTCTGGACCCTGTAATGCAGGAGGTGTTTATCGATTTTATCCGCTCAGAGAAAAAGCGGGGTAAGACGATTCTTCTGTCGTCACACATTTTCCATGAGGTTGATGCCGTATGTGACCGAATTGCAATCATCAAAGACGGAAGGATTGCGGCAGATTTCAGCGCGGATGAATTGAAGGCGCAGAAGCAGTGGATTTATAAGGTATCCTTTGAGACAGAGCGGGATTACATGCGTTTTATGGAGAATGAATTTCTGTGCACCAATAAAGATCCCAAACGGCTGACAGTGCGGCTTATGGTGGATATGGATGGGCTAAACCGGATGATTCCTGTACTTTCCGGGCTGAGTGTGACGGACATAAGCGAGATACCCTATACTCTGGAAGACCACTTTATGAAGTTTTACAGGGAAGAGGAAAAAGTTTTGGAAGAGCAGGCCCGGGATAATGACAGCGATATTCAGGGAGGTGTATCATGACGAATATCATAGAATTTGACGGCGTTACGAAAGATTTTGGTAAAGGACGGGGTATTTTTGATGTAAGCATGGGGATTCAGCCTGGCGTAGTCTATGGCTTTATCGGCACTAACGGTTCGGGAAAAACGACGACGATTCGCAATCTGATGGGTTTTCAGAAGCCTGACCGCGGGACGATAAAGGTTAAGGAGAAGGATGCGTGGAAGGATGCGGCTTTTTTAAAGTATTTTATGAGCTATGTTCCCGGGCAGATAGAATTTCCACATTTTCGTACAGGGACACAGTTTTTGAAGTATCTAGCCAGATACCTTGAGATTACGGATTATACTTATATGGAACGGTTGATTGATATATTTAAGCTTGATGCTTCTGCGAATTTAAGAAGGATGTCCAAGGGGATGAAACAGAAAACGGCTATCGTGGCGGCGCTTATGGGGGACAAGGAAATTCTGGTTTTGGATGAGCCCACTACAGGGCTTGACCCGCTAATGAGGGATGCCTTCCTGAATCTGATACGGGAGGAGAAGGCGAAGGGAAAGACCATATTCATGTCCAGCCATATTTTTGAGGAGATTGAAGAGGTATGCGATGTGGCGGCAATTATCCACAAGGGAAGAGTCGTCCGAAGCGTGGATATGGACAAAATACGTAATCCGGAAAATAAATGGTTTGGCATTACCTTTAACACAGCGTGGGACAGGGCTGATTTTGTGGACAGGTTTCGGTTTGATACAGTGAAGATTGTCGGCGGACGCTCCTGTGAAGTTACGGTGCCTATGATGGATATCGTAATCTTGCTGCAACATTTGAAGGGGTATCTGCTCTGTGAGTTTCAGGAGAAGCACATGACTCTTGAGACATATTTTAAAGAGGCGATTCGTGAAGGAGAGTGACAGGATGAAAACAACGAAATTATTTTCAAGACCGCTGTTCGGACAGAATATCAGAACCTACTGGTTTTTTGCCGTGGCTACGGTTCTGATTATGTCAATGATGAGCTGTGTGGTGACGATTGCTATTGATGCTGTTTCTGCGGATAGGGTGAGTATAGATGCGGCGGTGATTGAGAAGATGGAGAGGATGGGGATTCAGATTCCGCAGATGGACCCTAGTATCATCCTTGATACCATGTATTACAGAGTAATCGTGTTGATTCCGATTTTTCTGCTGGTGGTTGTGGCGGCTAACGGCCTGATTGCCTCCCAGATTGACGACGGATCAATGGCTTATATTCTGTCCACACCTACAGAGCGCAGGGCAGTGGCGTTTACCCATATGGTATTTATGCTGTTGGTGCCGCTGGCAGTGATGGGAATTGTCTGTGGAGTCAAATGTCTTCTGAATGAACAGATTGCGGGCGATGCAGATGCCTTGGCTACTGTGGTTAAGTTTGCCGGGATGTATGTTCTGGTAGAGGCAATCGGAGCAATCTGTTATCTAGGAAGTTGTCTGTTCAACCGTAACAGCAGGGCGCTTACGTTCGGCGGCGGGGTTACGGTCTGGTGCTTTATTGCGTCGCTTCTCGGTGTGTTTGGGTCGGAAAAACTGGTGGAGATGGGCGTGGGGATTGAGCGGCTTAATATCTTTAACAAGTTGACGTTGGTTGGCCTTTTGGATATTACAGCCATGGATACTGTGGGAAATGATGTGGTGAATTATGATTTTATCTGGAAGCTTGGTGTGCTGGCCGGTGTGGCGGCCGTGGCTTATACGGTGGGAATGCTGAGATTCTGGAAAAAGGATCTGCCGCTGTAGAGGGATGACAGGGACTTTGCTCAGGTTATATGAAGGGGATTCGGGGAAATGAGGTTTGCAGACCATATTTGCCCGAATCCCCTTCATCATTACGCTTAATTTAGCTTTATTCCTTTGAACAGCTCGCCTAAGCTGGTTCCGATGCTCTCAGACTTCGGAATATTCACTTTCTCAACCGGCTCTTCCTTCACTTCCTCAAGGGCCTTCATGCTGAGGCTTATCTTACCGTCCTTAAGCCCGATAATCTTCACCTTGACCTCGTCGCCGGTGTTCAGAACATCCTTTGGTGACTTCACGCGCTTTTGGCTGATCTGAGAAACATGAACCAGACCTGACAGGCCGTCTTCCAGACGGATGAACGCGCCGTAGTTCTGAAGACTCTCTACCGTTCCGCTTACAACGCTTCCAATCTTCACGTTAGCGATTCTTTCTTCCATGGCTTTTTTCTCTTTTTCCTTGAGAATCTCCCGGGCGGAGAGTACCAGACGTTCGCTGGCCTGATCCACTTCAATAACCTTCACCTCAATATCCTTAAGCAGATAGGTCTCAAGATCTTCGATGTAAGACAGAGACAGTCTGGATGCGGGAATGAATCCACGCAGCCCTTCTACCATGGCGATTGCGCCGCCGTTCACGATTCCTTCGACCTTGACAGGAAGGACCGTTCCTTTCTCCTTGTAGGATGTTACGAGATTCCAGGGATTGGCATCATCAAAATGGTCCTCAAAGTCTGCCATGGTTTCTTCTGTGTTGCTGATGGCAGCTTCTGCTGCTGTTTCTTGTAATAATTCTTCACTCATAGTATTATTCCCTTTCACTAGCAAGACTTGTACGTCATCACATACC
>CATLIP010000238.1 GCA_949957035.1 uncultured Lachnospiraceae bacterium | reverse complement strand
GACAGGATAGCTATACATAAGATTCGCTGCAGCACAGCTATGGAAGTGAGCGGCATAAGGATAATTCCAGAGTGCGTGTGATAGGGTTTCATTCCTGGTGGAAGAAGCTGTTGGTGATTTTAGGGGTATTGGGAATTGTCATGTTAGTTGTCGCCGTGATTGGCGGAATCTTTTCACTTCTTGCACCAATTCTGGTTCCGATTCTTATTATCATGTTCATTGTACGTCTGATTGGCGGAAGACGGCGATGAGGCAATGGTTTGGATAAAAGTAAAAGCTCGATGGGGGAGCCATCGAGCTTTTGAGGGGAGTATAAATAATTAATAAGGGGTTGTAGAAAGTATCCTTTCTACACATCTTAGTATAGTATAGTATGGATAAAATTGCAAGATAAATTTTTGAAAAAAACAAAAATATTTATAAATAAATTTTTTTATGAAAATGATACATAAAACATTGTCTGACGGGCATAATAGCCATGTAACAAAAATGATTTAGGAGGAATTGACATGGCTAAGAATTATAGTTCATCTAACAAAAACGCATCTAATCAGAATGCAAGCAACCAGAACGCAAGCAACCAGAATGCATCTAATCAGAATGCATCTAACAAGAATGCGTCCAACACGACTTCAAAGAACAAGAACTCTAACAGCACAAATTCTAACAGCTCAAACTACAGCGACAACTACTAGGAAGATTTCGTGTTTTCTGTGACAATACCTGTGTTAGAGTAAAAAACAAGAACGAAAAGGGGCGCTGCATAAGAAATCGTCTTATGCGGCGTTCTTTTTTGTTGACAAGAGATAGGGAAAAAAGTAAGATGGAGGAGAAACGATTGTGAGAAGAATCGGGAGAAACCATATGGAGAGAATAGAGTTAATTGCACCCTGTCATTTCGGATTGGAAGCGGTGCTGAAAAGAGAAATCTTGGATTTGGGATATGAGATTGCCAAGGTGGAGGATGGGAGAGTTACCTTTTATGGAGATGCCGAGGCAGTTTGCTATGCCAATATTTTTTTGCGGACGGCGGAGAGGATTCTGTGGAAGGTAGGAGGTTTCCGCGCGGTTACCTTCGAGGAGTTGTTTGAGAGGACCAGAGAGTTGCCGTGGGAGGCTTATATTCCAAAGAATGGCAGGTTTTGGGTGACGAAAGCGGCGTCTGTGAAGAGTAAGCTTTTTAGTCCGTCCGACATTCAATCAATTATGAAGAAAGCAATGGTCAGAAGACTTGGAGAATGTTATAGAATGGAGCATTTCCCGGAGGATGGCGCGCCCTATCCTGTGAGGGTATTTCTGATGAAGGATGAAGTGACGGTGGGGATTGATACGTCCGGAGTCTCTCTTCATAAGCGGGGATATCGGGAGGTTTCCGGGAAAGCGCCCATTACCGAGACGCTTGCGGCGGCTTTGATTATGCTGACTCCATGGCAAAGGGACAGAATCCTTGTGGACCCATTTTGCGGAAGCGGTACATTTCCCATTGAGGCAGCAATGATAGCGGCAGATATTGCACCGGGAATGAACCGTTCCTTTACTGCGGAGAAGTGGACGAATCTTATTCCGAAAAAGCTTTGGTATGACGCGGTGGAGGAAGCGGGGGACAGAATACGAGATAATGTGGATGCGGATATTCAGGGATATGATGTGGATCGCTCTGTAATCAAGATTGCCAGACGCAACGCGAAAGAGGCAGGAGTCGAACATCTGATACATTTTCAGGAGAGGGACGTCAGGGAATTGAACCATCCCAAAAAGTACGGTTTTGTGATTACGAATCCGCCTTATGGGGAGCGGTTAGAAGAGAAGGAGGCTTTACCGGGACTGTACAGGGCGTTTGGGGAAAGCTTTAACCGGCTTGACTCCTGGTCTGCGTACATGATTACGTCCTATGAAGAAGCGGAAAAGTATTTTGGAAGGAAGGCGGACAAAAACCGTAAGATTTACAATGGGATGCTGAAAACATATTTTTATCAGTTTCATGGGCCAAAGCCGCCAAAAAGAGGAGGAAGACAGGATGAAGAAGATTATATTTGCAACGGGAAATGAGCATAAGATGGTGGAAATCCGTATGATTCTTGATGACCTTGGAGCAGAGATTCTTTCACAGCGGGAGGCGGGGATTGAGGCTGAGGTTGTGGAGGACGGGACAACCTTCGAGGAGAATGCCTTAATTAAGGCCAGGGAGATTGGGAAGGCGGCCAGGAGAACCCCGGGATTTGAGGAGGCGGTAGTTTTAGCGGATGATTCCGGTCTGGAAATCGACTATCTGAATAAGGAGCCGGGGATTTATTCGGCTCGGTATATGGGGGAGGATACCTCCTATGACGTTAAGAATCAGGCGTTGATTGACCGGCTTGACGGAGTTCCAAAGGAACAGAGAACAGCCAGATTCGTGTGTGCGATTGCCGCGGTATTTCCGGACGGGAGCAGCGAGGTAGTCAGGGGAACCATGGAGGGTATCATAGGCTATGAGATTGTTGGGGAAAATGGATTTGGATATGACCCGATTTTTTATCTTCCGGAGTATGGATGTACCAGCGCCCAGCTTTCGCCTGAGAAGAAGAATGAACTGAGTCACAGAGGCGAGGGACTTAGAAAGATTCGGGAGAAACTGGAGAAAAGATAGATTTTGAGAGGTATCGTATGAAGATATTGATTGTTAGTGATACACATAAGTCTCACCGGAATCTTGAGAGGATTCTGGATGAGGTGAGTCCTTTGGATATGCTGATTCATTTGGGAGATACAGAGGGCGGCGAAGATTACATCGCGGCGCTGGCAGATTGTCCGTCACACATTATCAGGGGAAATAATGATTTTTTTTCGGACCTTCCCAATGAGGAGGAGTTTGAAATTATGGGGCATCATGTTTTCATTACTCATGGGCATTATTATTATGTTGCAATGAATGAGGAGAGACTTAAAGAGGAGGCTAGGGAGCGGGGAGCAGATATCGTAATGTATGGGCATACCCACAAACCGGCCCTGACGCGGGAGAGGGATTTGATTACGTTGAATCCCGGCAGCGTGGCTTATCCCAGACAGGAGGGGCGTAAGCCCAGTTATATGCTTATGGAGCTGGATGAAGATGGGAAGGTGGAGATAGCTCAGAGGTATTTGTAGTTATATTGAAAAGTTTGAAAAAAGTTGGCAAAATTAGAAAAAAGTTGTTGACAAGCTATGGATATTACTATATAATAATTTTTGTGTTACGGAGATGTGACTTCGAGATACGAAAATATATAGTGACGGGGTGTGGCTCAGCTTGGCTAGAGCGCCTGGTTTGGGACCAGGAGGTCGCAGGTTCAAATCCTGTCACCCCGATATCTATGCGGGTGTAGTTCAATGGTAGAACACTAGCCTTCCAAGCTAGATACGTGGGTTCGATTCCCATCACCCGCTTTCTTAAGGCCATAGAGCATGAATGCTTAGGTTTTAAGGTGAATAGTTCTAGGGAGCTAGTCTTATGAGTCTGTAGCTCAGCTGGATAGAGCAACGGCCTTCTAAGCCGTAGGTCGAGGGTTCGAATCCCCCCAGGCTCGTTAGAACCACAAAATTGAATAAGGTGATACTTAGTTGGACATGAATAGTTCGATAAGTAATATATATGGTGGGTATGGTGCAGTTGGTTAGCGCGCCAGATTGTGGTTCTGGATATCATGGGTTCGAGTCCCATTACCCACCCTTTTTTCTTTTATTGGGCTATCGCCAAGCGGTAAGGCACAGGACTTTGACTCCTGCATTCGTTGGTTCGAATCCAACTAGCCCAGGTTATGGGCGTGTAGCTCAGGTGGTAGAGCACTTGACTTTTAATCAAGTTGTCCGGGGTTCGAATCCCCGCACGCTCAGGTAAGTTGCTATCTTTGGAAGTGATTCCTTAGATAGCATTTTTTATGAAATCCCCTGTTTTCAAG
>CATLIP010000237.1 GCA_949957035.1 uncultured Lachnospiraceae bacterium | reverse complement strand
GACAAAGAGGTCCAGGACGTGGTAGAGTTCTTGAAGGAGCATAGTGAAGAGGTTACATACGATGAAGAAGTGGTGAACCATGTGAACACCAACCAAGGCGGCAGTATGCCGGCCGGGGGAGCCCCGACGGATGAGGAGGCACATGACGCCTATTTCGTAGAGGCGGGGCGTCTTATCATCGATAAGGATAAAGCATCCATTGGGATGTTACAGAGGGCATTTAAGATTGGCTTTAACCGGGCGGCGAGGATTATGGACCAGCTTGCCGAGGCAGGGGTCGTAGGACCGGAGGAAGGGACGAAACCAAGGAAGGTCCTGATGGCTTTGGAAGAGTTCGACCAGTTCATTTCCAGTAATGAAGCATGATAACATATCACAAACAGAAGAAAGGATGGGGAATGCGATGAAAACAGATATCCAGATTGCACAGGAGGCACAGATGGTCCACATCAGGGATGTGGCGAAAGCCGTAGGAATCGGCGAGGAGGAGCTTGAGTTCTACGGGAAGTATAAAGCGAAGCTCTCGGATGAGGTATGGGAGAGGATTAAGGACAGGCCGGACGGAAAGCTGGTTTTAGTGACGGCAATCAATCCCACTCCGGCAGGGGAAGGGAAGACGACGACGACTGTAGGATTGGGGCAGGCTTTGGCAAAGCTTGATAAGAAGGCAATCATTGCTCTTAGGGAACCTTCTCTTGGACCATGTTTCGGAATCAAGGGAGGAGCAGCAGGAGGCGGATATGCCCAGGTAGTGCCGATGGAAGACCTGAACCTTCATTTTACCGGGGATTTCCATGCGATTACTTCCGCAAATAATCTTCTGGCCGCGATGCTGGACAACCATATCCAGCAAGGGAACGCGCTCCAAATCGATCCGAGGCAGGTAGTCTGGAAACGCTGTCTGGATATGAACGACCGGAATTTGCGGAATATTGTCGTAGGTCTTGGAAACAAGATGGACGGCATGGTCAGGGAAGACCATTTCGTAATTACGGTGGCTTCGGAAATCATGGCAATCCTCTGTCTTGCGGAAGACATACAGGATCTGAAAAAACGTCTTGGGAAGATTATTGTGGCATATAATTTTAACGGCGACCCTGTGACGGCAGAGGAGCTAAAGGCCACAGGCGCCATGACTGCTCTTTTGAAGGATGCAATCAAGCCGAACCTGATCCAGACATTGGAGCATACGCCTGCTTTGGTTCATGGAGGGCCTTTTGCGAATATCGCCCATGGATGCAACAGTGTAAGGGCTACAAGGATGGCGCTGAAACTAAGCGACATTACCGTGACAGAGGCGGGCTTCGGCGCAGACCTTGGGGCAGAGAAGTTCCTGGATATCAAGTGCCGCAAGGCTGGCTTTCGTCCGGATGCGGTGGTTCTGGTGGCGACGGTCCGCGCTTTGAAGTACAACGGCGGCGTTGCGAAGGAAGACTTGGGGAAGGAGAATCTGGATGCCCTCCAAAGGGGAATCGTGAATCTGGAAAAGCACATCGAGAATATCAAGAAATATGACGTCCCGGTAGTTGTGACGCTGAATTCCTTCGTGACGGATACGGATGCGGAGAATGAATTTATCCGTAAGTTCTGTGAGGAGAAGGGGTGTGAGTTTGCACTTTCTGAGGTATGGGAGAAGGGCGGCGAGGGTGGAATTGCCTTGGCGCAGAAGGTACTTGATACTCTGGAGCAGAAGGAGAGTCATTTCCATGTGCTGTATCCGGACGAGATGTCCCTTGAGGATAAGATTGAAACCATTGCGAAGGAGATTTACGGCGCGAGAGGGGTGGTCTACGAGCCGGCGGCGAAGAGGCAGCTTGGGAAGATTACGTCTATGGGCTTCGGAAATCTTCCGGTCTGCATGGCAAAGAACCAGTACTCACTGTCTGACGATGCGAAAAAGCTGGGACGCCCTACGGATTTTGACATTCATATCAGAGAAGTCTATGTCAGCGCCGGAGCAGGATTTGTGGTTGCGCTTACGGGAGCGATTATGACAATGCCGGGCCTGCCTAAGGTTCCGGCAGCGAACGGGATTGATGTATCAGACGATGGGAAGATCACCGGATTGTTCTAAGAAAAACCTGCCGGAATCTGTTTTGGTAACGGCAGTAAGTAGGGGGGTCTCTTGAGATGAAATGCGAGTATTGCGGATATGAGATACCGGAAGGGATGTTATACTGTGAATCGTGCGGCAGGGAAGTACGCATTGTTCCGGATTACAATCCTTTGGATGACATGCTTACTGAGCAGATAAGGGGTGCCATTAATGGCGAAGATGGTTATGAGGATTATCTTGACTATGGTCCTATAGGAGATAGGGAGGCAAGAGGAGCCGGAAGGAATACGGGACGGGGGACAAACCGTGATATGGGAGGCGGTGTGAGCCGCAGCACCGGCCGGAATGCAGGTGGAGCCGGCCGGGGGGTTAGCCAGGACATGCGAAATGGAGCCGGCCGGAGCACAGCCCGTGACATGGGGGTCGGCCGCAGTACCAGCCGTGACATGGGCGGGGCGGGGCGGAGCACCAGCCGGGATGTGAGGGGCGGTGTAAGTCGTAACACCAGTTCCCGCCGGGTCAATGGGACGGAGAATATGTCAGAGCGCGACCGCAAGCGCAGGCAGGCGGAGCGTAAAAAGGCAAAGAAGCGCAAAAGAATGGGATGTCTGTTCGTGATTTTCCTTATGATTGCGGCGGTTGCCGGAGGCGTATTTTATCTGTATCGGAATTCCTATCAGGGAATCATAAGCAGGGGGAATCAGGCGTTAAAAGCAGGAGAACTGAATCAGGCAATCGCTTATTTTGAGCGTGGGATAAAAAAAGACGAGACGAAAAAGGACGCCTATATCGGGTTGGCGAAGGTCTACATTGCGAAAAAGGATTTGGACTGGGCGGAATCCATTTTTTTGGAGGCTGTGAAAAAGCAGCCGAAAAATGCGGATATTTATCAGGCTTATGTGGAATTCTATATGGATACGGATCAGAAGGAGAAGATTCCTCTGCTCCTTGAGGATGTGGATGGAGACGTGGCGGAACGTCTGGCAGGCTATATTGTCGCCGATCCCGGGTTTAGCCTGGACGACAGTGAGGTTTACGAGGACGTACAGGAATTGTCTTTGACGACGGAGGAGGGGTATACGATTTATTATACCGACGACGGGTCAGAGGCGACTATCCGGAGTAAGAAGTATACGGAGCCAATTCAGCTCGGGGAAGGCGTGAGCGAGATTTCTGCGCTTGCGGTTGACGAGAAAGGAGTTCCGGGCCTTCCGGTCAAGAAGTCATATACGGTGGAGCTTCCAATCGTGGACGCCCCGGCGGTGTCGCCGTCTACCGGGCAGTATAGTTCGGCGGTGCAGATTGAGATTAAGGTGCCGGAAGGGTATGAGGCTTATTATACGACCAACGGGGAAGATCCTTCTACTGCGTCCAGTAAGTATATGGGACCGATTGATATGCCGGAGGGCGAGACGCTGTTCAAGGCGATTCTTGTAAATAGTAAAGGACGTACCAGCGGGATCACGACGAGAAATTATGTGCTGGAGACAGAGTAGGCTGTGGGTTATCTGGGAAGAATGCTTTTGGTATGCCGATACAGGCCTGTATCCTGCGCAGACGGCAGATAGGCAGACGCCGTTTGGCATATCAGAGTGTTTATAGATTAGAAAGGAGAAAATGAAGTATGAAGTATGTATGTGATGTGTGTGGATGGGAGTATGATGAGGAAGTTGGATATCCGGAGGGAGATATCGAGCCGGGAACAAAGTGGGAGGATGTGCCGGAGGATTTTGTTTGCCCGCTGTGTATGGTAGGGAAAGATCAATTTTCCGAGGCATAGGTTCCGAGTAGATATTTTCAGGGTAAAAAGCAAGGTATGGGAGGCGCGGCTTTCCATAACTTGCTTTTTCTGTCTATTTACGGTAATATATAATATATGTTATGGCTAT
>CATLIP010000236.1 GCA_949957035.1 uncultured Lachnospiraceae bacterium | reverse complement strand
ACTTCTCCTTTGGTTCCATGACAATCTCAGTCTTTCCGTTTCCAATCATACTGGCATAATAGTAACTATACTGGCAAGCCGTCTTTCCAGCCGCTAATTCATGGCCGCAATCCATCTCGATTCCGACTGTCGGATTCTCCCCAAGGAGCCTAAGTTTTTTCCCCTCTTTAGCTCCATGGAAATACAGTATAAGCTTTCCTTCTTCATATACATATCCATAATTCATGGGCACAATATAAATCTTACCCTCATCCATCATCCCCAGCCTGCATACCTTACAGGATTCCAGAATATTAAGGATTTTTTTATCATCCTTTACCTCGCGTTCTGCTCTGCGCATAATCTCCTCCTAATGTCTGTTTTATCTCTTTGTACGCCTTTCCTGAAAAGACGATTTACAAAGATGGGGCTGCCCGGAAAAAATACATGCATTTCCCAACAACCCCATCTCTATAAGCCACGGTCCGACAATTTTCAAACACGCTGTAGCATATGAAATAGTTTAGCCTAAATCAGACTATATTGCAAGATGTTTTTCACTCTTGTTTTTCTGTTCTTGTCATAATACAATGAAGTCAGGGCCAAAATACCTTTTTACCCTGGCGCCATACCACATAAGCAAAACGATTAGGAGGTAACTTTATGCATAACTTTGAATACTATACCCCAACTAAGGTTGTATTTGGCAAAAACACTGAAACAGAATCTGGAAAACTGGTAAAAGAACAGAATTGCCGGAAGGTTCTCGTCCACTATGGAAGCGGAAGCGTTGTCCGTTCCGGTCTGTTAGACCGCATCTATGGAGCTTTGGACGCTGAAGGAATCCGGTATGTTTCACTTGGAGGCGTCGTCCCTAATCCACGCCTGTCGAAGGTGCGTGAGGGTATCGCTCTTTGTCGACAGGAGGGCGTGGACTTCATCCTTGCAGTTGGCGGCGGAAGCGTCATTGATTCAGCAAAGGCAATCGGGTATGGAATGGCGAACGAGGGGGACGTCTGGGACTTCTACGCCAGAAAACGGACGGCGTCCGCCTGCCTTCCCATTGGTGCCGTGCTTACCATCGCCGCTGCCGGAAGCGAGATGAGCAATTCTTCTGTCATTACCAATGAAGAGGGCTGGATAAAACGTGGGTACAGCAGTAATTACTGCCGCTGCCGTTTTGCCGTCCTCAATCCGGAACTTACCTGCACTTTGCCGGATTACCAGACCCAAAGCGGATGTGTGGATATCATGATGCATACTTTAGAGAGATACTTAAACCATGGGACGAATATGGAAATGACCGACGGAATCAGCGAGGCTTTGCTGCGGACGGTAATAAAAAGTGCAAGAACCTTGAGGGACGATCCTGAGAACTACGAGGCACGCGCCGAGGTCATGTGGGCTTCTAGCCTTTCCCATAACGGGCTGACCGGGTGCGGGACTGACGGCGGCGACTTTGCTTCTCACCAGTTGGAGCATGAGCTGAGCGGCATGTTCGACGTTACCCACGGGGCGGGTCTTGCCGCTATCTGGGGAAGCTGGGCGCGGTATGTTTACAGGGAACGCCCGGACAGATTCGCAGGCCTTGCCGCAAAGGTTCTGATGGTTCCTGAAAAAGGTTCTGCCGAAGAGACTGCCCTTGCAGGGATTGAAGCTATGGAGGATTTTTACCGGAGCATCGGGATGCCCACTTCTCTGCGGGAACTGGGCATTGAGCCTACGAAGGAGCAGATTTTGGAACTGGCGGAGAAATGCAGTTTTGGGAATACGCGTACGATTGGAATCGTAAAGAAACTAGGGCGGGAGGATATGGCAGAGATCTATCGGATGGCCCTTACTTCTTAAAAATAAACACAGGCAATGGCGGATGGTTCGCCCGATTGTAATACGCATTCACAATCACCGTATACTCCCGCGCCGGAAGATTCTGGATGTATCCCAGAATCTTCTCCTTCTCCTCAACCCCCGTATCCCCGCCGCTGTAAATGCACAGACTCATCATCCCGCCATGCTTTAGAATCCCAAGCCCTTTTTTAATCGCCTCCACGCTGGTATCCGCCGATGTGGCGACCCTATGGTCGCCTCCCGGCAGATACCCGAAATTAAAACAAATCACATCCGCAGTCTCTGGTTTCGCATACCGCTCCATATGCTCATGTCCGTCCAACACTAGCTCTGCCCGCTTGCGCATACCAGATTCCTCAAGTAACTGTCCCGTCCGTTGCAAAGCCTCCTCCTGCACATCAAACGCCAGGACACGTCCTGATTCCCCCGCAAGCTTGCAGAGGAACAGCGTATCATTGCCTTTCCCCATGGTAGCGTCAATATAGAATCCTTCTGCCTGCGCCTGACAGCGGATAATCTCATGACACCAAAACGTAATCTGCGACTGCCTCCATCTCATCCCCCCATACCAACCTACAAATCAAACAGCGACAACTGGTTCGACTCCGGCAGCCCTTTCAAAATCCCCAGCTTCACCATATAATCAATCACACTCTTGCTCGCCTTCGTCCGCTGCCGGAAATCATCCAGCGAGAGATACTGCCCATCCTTGGACGCCTCTTCCACAGCCTCCGCCGCCTTATCCCCCATGCCTTCAATACTGACCAGCGGCGGCATCAGCTTCCCGTTCACAATCAGGAACTTAGAAGCCTTGGCCTGATAGATATCCATAGGCTCGAACTCGTACCCTCTGGCATACATCTCCTGCACCAGCCGCATATCCTTCATGGTATCCTGCTCCTTCTTGCTCAGGGCATCCGAACGCCGGTTGTAATCGTCAATATACCGTTTCAGGTTCTCCTTCCCCTGGCACATAATTTCATAAGAAAATGCATCCGCACGAATCCCAAAATAAGCCCCGTAATACGCCAGCGGAAAGTTAATCTTACAGTAAGCAATCCGGTACGCCATCATGACATACGCCGCCGCATGGGCTTTCGGGAACATATACTTAATCTTCTCACAAGACCAGATGTACCAGTCCGGCACGCCGTGAGCCTTCATATCCTCTTTAAATTCAGGCCAATCCTTACATTTTCCCTTGGCCACAGTCCCTTTCCGCACCCGCTCCATAATGGTAAAGGACTGCTCCGAGTCCATCCCCTGATTAGTCAGATAGGTCATAATATCGTCACGGGTACAGATTGCCGTAGAAATCGTCGCCTTTCCGGAGCGGATCAACTCCTGGGCATTATTCAGCCACACATCCGTCCCATGGGACAGCCCGGAGATCCGAATCAAGTCCGACAAGGTCTGGGGCTTCGTGTCCACCACCATCTGTATAACGAAGTCCGTTCCGAACTCCGGTATCCCAAGACACCCTACCGTACATCCTCCGATATCATCCGGCGTGATGCCAAGAGCCGACGTATCGTGGAACAGAGAGATCACTCCCTTGTCATCCAACGGAATATCCGTCGCGACAAACCGATTGTCCGTCTCGTTGTATTCATTGTCCATCGCGGGTGAATTGATATATTCCTCCAGAGTCTTGATCATAGTCGGATCATCATGCCCCAGGATATCCAGCTTCAGCAGGTTATGGTCGATGGAATGGTAGTCAAAATGCGTGGTCACGATATCCGTCGTCACATCATTAGCCGGATGCTGCACCGGAGTAAAGGTATTGATCTCCTCGCCAAGCGGCAGTACGATGATACCGCCCGGATGCTGCCCGGTACTCCTCCGGATCCCCGTACATCCAAGCACGATCCGGTCTATCTCGCACTTACGCTTCCCCTGCCCCCGCTCGGTAAAATAATTCTTCACATAGCCGAACGCCGTCTTATCCGCCAGCGTTCCAATGGTTCCCGCGCGATATGTCTGACCGGCTCCAAAGATAACCTCTGTATACTTATGCGCAAGGCTCTGATAATCACCGGAGAAATTCAGGTCGATATCCGGCTCCTTATTCCCCTTGAATCCCAGGAATGTCTCAAAGGGGATATCAAACCCATCCTTCTTAAGAGGCTTGCC